>DASQDJ010000068.1:0-6991 GCA_035634215.1 Solirubrobacterales bacterium
CGTGACCGAGCCGACGCTGGCCGGAGAACTGGGCGTCGCCGTGGCGCCCGGCCTGCGCGAGTACCTGCGCGGGGAAGCGCAGGCCGCCCGCATCCTCCGCCCGCTGGTCCTCGCCGGCCCAGGCTCCTCCTCCGCCCGCGAGCCGCTGGTCTGCGTAGTCGCCGGCCGGGCGGCCGAGGACGGCGAGGCCCTGCTCGCCTCCGACGGCTATCGCCAAGCGGTCGCCGGCCTGCGCGACGCGCACGAGCTGGTCGTCGTAGAGGGGCCGCCTCCGTCCGCCGCCGCCGCGCTCAGCGCGGCGGCGCGCTGCGTCGACGCGACCCTGCTCTGTCTCGGCAGGGAAGACGAGGCCCCGGCGCTGCCGGTCGCGATCGCCGGCCTGATCCGCCAGGGCTAGACGGGTCCCATGCGCCTCGGTCAGAGGTCGTAGCGCGCCAGGTCGGCGTCGAGCCGCTCGTCGTCCTCGGCGGGAGGCCTCGCCGCTCCGGGCCGATCCGGGTCGCGATCGCCGGCGCGTCGCCAGCGCCGCAGCCCGAGCGCCAGGGCGAGCGCCGCCACCACGAAGGCGACCGCCGGCACGAGATAGGCGGAGAGCTGGAAGCCGGACCCCTCCGGCGTGGCGAGCACCTCGCGGCCGTACTCGGCGACGAGCGCGTCCTTGATCTCCCTCTCGTCGGCCCCCCGGGCGACGAGTCGCTCGATGAAGACCCTCTGGCGCTCGGCCTGCGGGGAGTTGGAAAGCTCGAGCAGGGTGCCGCAGATAGGGCACATGACCTCGTCTTCTAGATCGGCGAGGTTCGTCTGGGCCGCGCCCGCCGACGGGACGGCCGCGACGAGCAGGAGGACGGCCGCGACGAGCCAGGCGCCTGGCGCGTTTATGTCGGATAGCGACATAAACGCGCCAGCTCGCCTCATCGGCGTCCCTCCACGATCGGCACGACCCGTTCGGCGAGGAAGCGCTCGTCGACCGGGCCGCGCCAGATCAGCGCCAGGCGGCCGCGAGGGTCGACCAGGAAGTTCTCGGGGACGCCGGTCGAGCCGAATGCCTCGCTGCGCTCGTCGCCGACCGAGCGCAGCTGCGGGTACGTCAGCCCGTATTCGCGCACGAAGGCGATCGCGTCGTCGCTGTTGTCCTGCACGTCGATCCCCAGCACCGTGACGCGCCGCTCGCGGAAGCGTCGCCAGAAGCGCTCCAGCTCAGGCGCCTCGTCGCGGCAGGGGTCGCACCACGAGGCCCAGAGGTTGACCAGGACCCACCGCCCGCGATAGTCGGCGATCGATCCGGCGCCGTCGCCGCTCAGCGTCGGCAGCTCCCGGTCGGGCGCCGGATCGCCGACCTCGATCGCCGCCCCGTCCTTGACCAGGCCAAAGCCGAGCAGCCCGATCAGGGCGAGGACGGCGAGGGTGGCGAGGAACGCGCGGGCGCTCACGGGCCGCCAAGGTTATTCCCCGCGCGCTCCCGTCCCGGGTCGTAGAATCGAGGCGCTTACGCGGACGTAGCTCAGCTGGTAGAGCGCGAGCTTCCCAAGCTCGAGGTCGCGGGTTCGAGACCCGTCGTCCGCTTCTCGCCGGGCTCCAAGGCGGTCTCGCCGGCGTCCAGCGCCCGGTAGAAGTGCTCGACCGCGCCGCGGACCTGCCGTTCGCGGACGATCTCGATCAGGCCCGCCTTCGCCAGCGCCGTGACGTGGTAGTTGACGTTGCTGAGCGGCGCTTGCAGCTCCAGGCTGAGGTCCTTCGGCGAGAGGATTCTGCCGCCGTCGATGCCGAGCACTTCGAGGATTGAAATGCGCAGGGGATGGGTATTTGCGCGTGCCAGAAGCTGCCAATTCACAGCGGTCCTCTCTTTCAAGCGGTGGGCTGAGGGGCTACTGAAAAGACGGTAGCTTAGATCATTGAAATTGGGTAATAGGTTTCAGTGATTCATTTAGATCGGGTGAGAGAGGGAGGTCGGGTGTGACGGTCAGGGCGACTGGGTTTGGATCCGCGAGCGGGTCGAGTATCAGGGCGCTCATCGTCAGGGTGGTCATCGCGGCGCTGGCGCTCGGCGCGTTCGCGCCGGCGGCCGCCGGCGCCCAGATCATCGGCCCCCAGAATCCCGACGACCCGCAGGTCGACAGCCCCTGGCAGGCCGGCACCTGCAAAGCCGACCCGCCTGCGCCGAAATGCTCCGTCGCGACTCGGGAGCTCTTCTACGAAGAGGCGGCCGGGCACCCGCCCAAAGGCTTTACGCAGTTCATCGTCAATACCGAAGACGGCCCCCTCCCCGGGACGAAAGTGCCGATCGGGGATTTGAGGACGATCCGCGTCGACCTTCCGGTGGGGCTCACGGTCAACCCGCAGGCGACGCCTCAGTGCGACCTCGGCCCGGCATCCGAAAAAAGCCCGAGCGCCGCCAACTGCGCTCCCACCACTCAGGTCGGGATCAGCGAAGTGACGGCGACGCATACCGACACCGGGATCTCCGTCACGGTCCCGCCGGTCCCCGTCTACAACGTCGTCCCCAAACATGGCGAACCGGCCCGCTTCGGGTTCAGCGTTGCCGGAAGCGACGTCTTCCTGGAAGCGGACGTGGCCTGGGAGAACGACTTCCACGAGTACTTCACGATCCATGTCCACAAAATCTCGCTGCCGGCCTTGGGCGAGAAAGCGCGGGTCGCAAAAAACCGGCTGGTCTTCGACGGCATGGCGGGGGATGGCACGTTCATCACGACGCCGACGACCTGCTTCGGCGGCGCGCCGCCAGCAAGCGCCAACTCGCCGTTCGAGCACGTCTACTCCACTTGGCTGCGAGCCGACTCCTACCAGGAAGAAGATCCCAACTTCCCTAATGGCTCCGCCTACGTCGAGTCGAAGATCCCGCCGGGGACCTCGCCGAAACGTTGCGAGGACATCCCGTTCGATCCGTCGATCGAGGTCAATCCCAACACCAGCGAGACCGACTCTCCCTCGGGCGCGACGGTCACGGTCAGGCTGCCCGAGATCAAAAATCCGACCAAATCGGAAAGCAGCAAGGCGACCTCCCACGTTCGCTCCGCGCGCGTCACCCTGCCCTCGGGCATGGGCCTCAACCCGTCCGCGGCAAACGGCCTGGTGGCCTGTACGGACGAGCAGTTCGGCAAGGGCAAACGCGCTCCGGTCGCGTGCCCCGAGGCTTCCAAAATCGGCACCGTAGCGGTCGATTCGCCGCCCCTGCCCGACGGCTCGCTCACCGGCTTCGTCTACGTTGGCAGGCCGCTGAGCAGCGATCCCGCCTCGGGCGATCTCTACCGGATCTTCGTCTCGGCCGAGTCGGCGCGCTACGACATACTGGCGCGCCTCGTCGGCAACGTCCGCGCGGATCCGGTCACCGGCCAGCTGACGACGGTGCTCGACGGTGACGTCCTCACCGGCAATCCTGGGAGCGTCCCCCTCAAAGGCCTGCCGCAGGTTCCCTTCGAGACCTTCCAGCTCAGATTCAACGGCGGCCCCAGGGCGCCGCTGACCAGCCCACCCACGTGCGGTCCCAACACGACCACCTCGAGCATGACGCCATGGTCCTCCGCGATCGGGCAAATCCCTCCGGGCGGTGAAGAAGGCCCCTCGACCGATCCCCCCGCGACGCCCTCGGGCGCCTTCTCGCTGAGCAGCCTGCCCGGCGGCGGAGCCTGCCCGAAAACTCTCGGCGCCCGCCCCTTCTCGCCGTCCTTCGATACCAATGTCAGCAACCACCAGGGTGGGGACTTCACCGAGTTCACCGTGCGGATGGGCCGCCGCGACGGGCAGCAGGAGCTCAAGCGCGTCGACATCACGCTGCCTCCGGGCCACACGGCGAAACTCGCCGGCATGGAGTACTGCCCCGCAAGGGCGATCGCCGCCGCCGCGGCAAGCAGCGGCGCCGCGGAGAACGCCGCGGCATCCTGTCCACGGTCGAGCTTCGTCGGCACCGCCGCGGTCAAAGCAGGCAGCGGCCCCCAGCCGCTGGAGATGAGCGGCAAAGCCTTCCTCGCCGGGCCCTACAAAGGAGCTCCCCTCTCCCTGGCAGTAGTCACCCCCGCCACGGCCGGGCCGTACGACCTCGGCACGGTCGTGGTGAGGGTGGCGCTGCACGTCAACCGGCGCACCGCGCAGATCCGCGCCCTGTCAGACCCCATCCCGCACGTCTACGGGGGCGCCCTGCTCAACCTGCGCTCCGTCGTGGTGAAAACGACGCGACCGCGATTCTCGATCAATCCCACGAACTGCTCGCCGCTGAGCACTGACGGCGCTCTCTTCGGCGGTGGGTCCAACCCGCTCGCCCCGGCCGCCTTCAAAGCCTTCCCCGTCTCCTCGTCCGTTCAGGCAACCGGCTGCAAAAAACTTCGCTTCAAGCCGCGGCTCTTCCTGCGCCTCTTCGGGGCGATGAAACGCGCCAAGAACCCGAAGCTGCGCGCTGTCTTCCTCACCCGTAAAAGCAAGACCAACCCGGCGCGCGTCGCGGTCACCCTGCCGCGCTCTCTGTTCCTCGACCAGAGCAACCTCTCGAAGGTCTGCACCCGGGTCCAGTACGAGGCGAACGACTGCCCGAAGAACTCTCGCTACGGCCACGCGCGCGCCTTCACGCCGCTGCTCGACAAGCCGCTCAAGGGACCGGTCTTCCTGCGCTCGTCAGACAACGAGCTGCCCGATCTGGTCGCATCGCTGCGGGGTCAGGTCGACATCGACCTGGTCGGCCGGATCGACGCGGTCAGGGGGCGGATCCGAAACACCTTCGACGTGGTGCCCGACGTGCCCGTCTCGAAGTTCGTCTTGACGATGCGCGGCGGCAAGAAGGGCCTGCTGACCAATTCCCGCGAACAGTGCGCCAAGCCGAAAGCTCAGAAAGGGAAACGCTCGAAAGCGCCGCGCGCGCTGGTTCGCATCAAAGCGCACAACGGCAAGAAGGCGAACCAGCGGCCGAAGGTCCGCACCGCCTGCGGCAAGAAGAAGGGCAAAGGCGGAAAACGGCGCTAGGCCGGGAATCGACGGTCTAACCTGCCGCGTCGGTGCGCCCGACGCTCTCGGTCCTCATCATCGCCTGGAACAGCCGTGCGGAGCTGGAGCGGACGCTGCCCGCGCTGCTGCCCGAGCTGGGTGACGGTGACGAGCTGATCGTCGTCGACAACGACTCGACCGACGGCACGCCGGCCGGGGTCGCCGCGCTGGCGCCCTCGGCCCGTTTGGTCAGCACCGGGCGCAACCTGGGCTTTGCCGCCGGTTGCAACGCCGGCGCGGCGGTCGCGAGCGGCGAGCTGCTCGTCATCCTCAACCCCGACGCGGCGCCGCTGCCCGGCTTCGGCGAGGCGATCCGGCGGCCCTGGGTGGAGGGACGCGGATGGGCCGCCTGGCAGGCGCTGGTCGCCGACCACGGCGCGACGCGGATCAACTCAGCCGGCAACCCGGTCCACGTCACCGGGATCGTCTGGGCGGGCCGTCACGGCGAGCCGGTCGAGGCGGCACCCCCGGCCGGCGAGGTCCCCTGTCTGTCGGGGGCCTGCCTGGCTATCCCGCGCGAGACCTGGGAGCGCCTCGGCGGCTTCCCGGAGCGGTTCTTCCTCTACCACGAGGACGTCGACGTCTCGCTGCGGCTGCGGCTGGCCGGGGGGGCGCTCGGGATCGAGCCGGCCGCGGTGGTGGATCACGACTACGAGTTCGGCGCCCGCGAGCACAAGTGGCGCTGGCTGGAGCGCAACCGGTGGGCTTTCCTGATCCGCGTCTACCCGACGAGCCTGCTCGTCCTGCTTGCGCCGGCGCTGCTCGCCACCGAGCTGGCTCTCCTCCCCGCCTCGATCGCCGCCGGCTGGGGGAGGCAGAAGCTGGCGGCGACGGGCGAAGTGCTGCGCTGGCTGCCGCGGCTGTTGCGCGAGCGCCGCGAGGTGCAGGCGACGCGCACGGTAAGCGCCGCCGAGTTCGCGTCCTGGCTGACCCCCGACCTCGACTCGCCCTTCATCCCGGCGGCGGCGCGCTCAGCGCCGGTTCGGCTCGTCTTGCGCGCTTATTGGGGCTCGGTGCGCCTGCTTCTTCGCGTTCGCTGAATTGACCACCCCCTGGTGTGGTCAATTCATCAAGCGGTGTTCTCAGGTCGGCTGGCGGGTCGGGCGGATCAGGATCTCGTTGACGTCGACCCCCTCGCGCTGCTCGAGCGCGTACATCACCGCCTTCGCGATGTCGTCGTCGCTCAGCGCCCAGCCGCCGGGCCGGTTCTCGAAGAACGGGGTGTCGACCATGCCAGGCTCGATCAGGGTGACTCGGATCGAGTCGTTCTCGTGCATCTGGCGCAGCTCGGCCCGCAGCGCCTCGCCGATTGCCGTCGCCGCCCACTTCGTCGCCGAGTAGAGGGAGCCGGGCAGGGCGCGCCGGCCGGCCACCGAGCTGGTGATCAGGAAGTGGCCGCTGCCGCGCTGGAGCAGGTGGGGGAGGGTGGCCCGGATCGTCAGCGCCACGCCGAGGACGTTGGTCAGCACCATCGAGCGCCAGTGCTCGGGCGACTCCTCCAGGAAGCCGCGCGTGGCGCCGAAGCCGGCGTTGGCGAAGACGGCATCGATGCGGCCGAAGGTCGCGAGGGCCGCGGCTGCCAGCGCCTCGACCTGGTCCCATTCCGTGACGTCGCAGCGGACGGCGAGCGCTCGCTCCGGCCCGCCCAGCTCGGCGGCCAGCTCGCGCAGCGGCTCCTCCCGCCGCGCGGCGAGCACCAGGCGGTAGTCGCCCGCGGCGGCGCGGGCGGTGGCCGCGCCGATGCCGCTGCTGGCGCCGGTGATCAGCAGGACCGGGTCGTCGCTGGCCGCCATCGTCGGATTCTCCCAGAAGCTGGCCTTGCGATAATTCGAATCCCGTGGATCCCGCCCGCAAGCGAAAGGCCCGGCTCGTGGTGGCGCTCGGCGTGGCGGTGCTGCTCGCCGTCGCGCTCGTCTACACGTCGTTCAGCGCCTCGACCGAGGCGCGGCAGCCCTCGCAGCTGCTCAGCGCCGCGCCCGGCCAGACCTACGACATGACCGGC
>DASQDJ010000069.1:0-7476 GCA_035634215.1 Solirubrobacterales bacterium
CCCTCGATGTTGGCGGCGCCGCAGAGCTGGCGCACGTACCAGCCGCCGCGGCTCTCGTTCTCGACCTCCTCCGGGCTGAAGGTGTAGGTCTGGTCGGGGAAGTGGCCGCAGAAGATGATCGCGTAGGCCCAGACGTTGCGGACGACGTTGGCGGTGGCGTTCGCCTTGGCGGCGGACTTGTAGGAATCGAGGCCGCCCTCGACGGCCTTCCTGAGGACGCCCGCCAAGCCGCCCTTGCGCCGGCGCCTGGCGAGGCGGCGGCCGAAGCCGCGGCCGTCCTTCGCGTCGCCGGCAAGCGCCTTGCGCCCCTCCAGGCCCGCGTCCAGCGCCGCCATCGCCAGCCCGCTCAGCATCGGCCAGGCGACGTAGTCCTTGACGATCTGGCTCCTTGCCTTTTCGCGGATGCCGGCCAGCTCGCGCTTCACCTGCGCCTTCGACTTCCGGCCCTTGCGGATCGCCTCGAAGTCGAGGTCGTGGAGCGCCACCCCCCACTCGAAGAAGGCCGCCAGCACGAGGTTGTAGAGCGGCTGCAGGAGGTAGACGGGATGCCACTTCTGCTGCGGGTCGATCCGCATGATCTCGTAGCCCAGGTCCTTGTCCTTGCCGAGGATGTTGGTGAAGGTGTGGTGGACGTAGTTGTGGGAGTGCTTCCAGGCCTCGGCGGTCGAGGCGGTGTCCCAGTCCCAGGTCGAGGAGTTGATCTGGGGGTCGTTCATCCAGTCCCACTGCCCGTGCAGGACGTTGTGGCCGATCTCCATGTTCTCGAGGATCTTGGCCGCCGAGAGCGCCGCCGTCCCGGCGACCTGGGCGGGCCGGTAGCGGGCGCCGAGCAGCAGCACGCGGCCCAGAACGGCGAGGCGGCGCTGCATCGCGATCATGCTCTCGATGTAGCGGCGGTCGCGGTCGCCGAGCTCGGCATGGACGCGGTCGCGGATCGCGTCGAACTCGCGGGCAAGCTCGTCGAGCTGCTCGGCCGAGAGGTGGGCGAGAGGGCTCTGGACTGCTGGGGCCGGAGCCTCCTGGGTCGTCGTTGCGTTCATCTTTTCCCTTTCGTTTTCAAAGCGCGATCTCGATCGGCCCTTCGGGAGCGTTGACGCAGGTGCGGATCATCTCGCCCTCGCTCCCGTGGACCTTGCCGGTGCGCAGGTCGCGCACCTGGCCGTTGCAGAGCTTTCCGACACAGGTGTGGCAGATCCCCATCCGGCAGCCGAAGGGCAGCGTTGCGCCGGCCTCCTCCCCGCCGACCAGGATCGGCGTGCCGCTGCCGCAGCTCGCCTCCACCCGGCTCTTGAGGAAACGCACCAAACCGCCGTCGCCGAGTCCCGGCTCGCCGCCGATCACCGGCTGGAAGCGCTCCAGGTGGAGCAGGTCGCGGTCGCCCTCCTCCTCCCAGCGCGCGCACATCGCGTCGAGCATCGCCGCCGGCCCCGAGAGGAAAGCGTGGCGCTGGCGCCAGTCGGGGCAGAGCCGGTCGAGGTCGGCGGGACCTACCCGCCCCTCCCGGCCGGTGATCCGCAGGTGGAGCCGGTAGCCCGGCTCGCGCTCGTCGATCTCGCGCAGCAGGTCGCCGAAAATCACCCCGTCCTCGTCGCGGGCGGAGTGCAGATGGACGACGTCCTCGACCGCTTCGTCCCGGTGCAGGCTGCGCAGCATGCTCATGATCGGCGTGATCCCGCTGCCGGCGCTGATGAAGAGGACCTTCCCGGGCGGCGGGTCGGGCAGGACGAAGGTCCCTTCGACGCCGCCGAGCCGGACGACGTCGCCGGGCCGGGCCCGGTGCACCAGATAGGGCGAGACCATGCCGGTGTCGACCAGCTTCGGCGTGATGCTGATGCAGCCGTCGGGGCGGTCCGGCTCGGAGGTGAGCGAGTAGGCGCGCCAGTGGTGGACTCCGTCGACGACGACACCGATCCGCAGGTACTGGCCCGGCCGATGGCCCTCCCACTCGAACCCCGGTCGGATAAGCACCGTCACGGCGTCGGGCGTCTCGCGATCGATCCGCTCGATCCGGCCGCGCAGCTCGCGCGTCGACCAGAGCGGGTTGATCAGTTCGAGGTAGTCGTCCGGGAGCAGCGGCGTGAAGAGCGAGCGCACCGCGTGAAGCGCTTTGCGGCGAACGGGGTGGACCTTGGGGGTAGCTCCTCGCTCAGCCATCTAGACGATGATTGCAGCTTTCCGTGTAAAGGTTTGTGCGAAGGCGCACGCTTCCGTGAGCGCCTCGTACCCCGAGAAGCGGCTCTGAACCAGGCTGTTTGCGGCGAATGCCGCGGCCGGTGCCGCCGCCACGAGGGCTAGGGTCGGTGGCGGTGCTGCCGGACCCCATCCAGCTCGACCGCGATCATCTCTGGCACCCGTTCACCCAGCAGCGAGGCTGGGTCGAGGAAGAGCCTCTGATGATCGTGGGAGCGGATGGCTCGCAGCTGATCGACAGCGAGGGGCGACGCTACATCGACGGCGTCTCGTCCCTGTGGTGCAACGTCCACGGGCACCGCCACCCCGGGATCGACGCGGCCGTCGCCGACCAGCTCGGCCGCGTCGCCCACTCGACCATGCTCGGCCTCTCCCACCCTGGGGCCGCAGAGCTGGCGGGGCGTCTGGTCGAGCTGGCGCCGCCGGGCCTCTCGCGGGTCTTCTACTCGGAGTCGGGCTCGACCGCGGCGGAGATCGCGCTGAAGATGGCCTTCCAGTACCAGCAACAGCGGGGCGGCCAGCACGCCCGGCGAACCTGCTTCGTCCACCTGCGCGACTCCTACCACGGCGACACGCTCGGCTCGGTCTCGGTCGGCGGGATCGACCTCTTCCACTCCACCTACCGGCCCCTGCTCTTCGAGACGCACGCCGCCGAGCCCGGCGACGCGGCCGACCTCGAGCGGGTGCTCGCCTGCCACGAAGAAGAAATCGCCGCGGTGATCGTCGAGCCGCTGGTCCAGGGAGCGGCGGGAATGCTGGTCCACCCTCCCGGCTACCTGCGCGCGGTCCGCGAGCTCTGCGACCGCTTCGGCGTGTTGCTGATCTGCGACGAGGTGGCGACCGGATTCGGCCGCACCGGCACGATGTTCGCCTGCGAGCAGGAGGGGGTCGCGCCGGACCTGCTCTGCCTCGCCAAGGGGCTGACCGGCGGCTACCTGCCGCTCGCCGCGACGCTGGCCACCGAGCGGATCTACGAGGGCTTCCTCGGCGCCCCCGAGGAGTACCGGACCTTCTTCCACGGCCACACCTACACCGGGAACCCGCTCGCCTGCGCGGCGGCGCTGGCCTGCCTCGACGCCTTCGAGCAGGAGCGGACGCTGCTGGGGCTGCAGCCGAAGATCCACCTGCTCGACCGCCTCCTGGCCGGGGTGGCCGCGATGCCGGAGGTAGCGGAGGTGCGCCACCGCGGCTTCATGGTCGGCGTCGACCTCGGCGACCACGACCCGGCGTTGCGGCTCGGCCACCAGGTCGCCGTCGAGGCGCGGGAGCGGGGCGCGATCATCCGCCCCCTGGGCGACGTGGTCGTGCTGATGCCGCCACTTTCGATCTCCGAGGCGGAGCTGCGGCGGCTGGTCGCGGTGACCGCCGAGGCGATCGAGGCGGCGTGCGCCGGTGCCTACGGCGCGGCGGCCGGCAAGCCCGAGATTTCGCGCGCCGCCTGAGCGTCGTCCGGGGCTGCAGACTCGTCAGGCGGCGGCGCGGACGCCGACTTCGAGCGTGATCTCGCGATCGGGCGCCGCGATTGCCGCCCGAGCCGCTGCGATCAGCGCCTCGGCGTCCAGATCGAACCGCTCGGCAGCGGCACGGAGCGGCTCGTCGATCCCGAGGTCGGGATAAAGGAGCTCGATGTTCACCGGCCTATCACTGGCAATCGCCACGTTGACGGTGGGAGCGACCTCCTCGCTTCCGTCCCAGCGCTCGACCTCCACCAAGTCGATGGAGAGCGCATTCGCCTCGCTGTCGTAATCGGCCTTCATCGAGGATTCCTCCTGACGATCACAGTAATGACATAGCCGGGATCGTCAAGCGCGATCACTATCTCGAGCTGCCGTCCACCGGGACTTCGACCGACCGCTATCGGGTTGCCCTTCTCGTCCGTCCGTCGGCGCAGCGGCGCACGGACGATCCCCTCGATCAGATCGATGCCTATTCCTTCCTTCCGCATCCGATTCTTCGCGTGGTGACTGAAGCGCACATGGACCAAAGGCTCAGGCGGCAGTTCTCTCCCCCCCGAATAGGGTCGACTTGTGACGAATTTCCGGCCCGCCCGTAGTAGGGACGTGAGCCAGGCGATTGCGACGCGGGCCGAGGCCGGCAACGAGGCGAGGTCGTCATTCGACGAGCTCTACCGCCAGAGCCGCGACGACGTCTACGCCTACGTGGCGGGCCTGCTGCGTGACGCCTCGGCGGCCGAGGAGGTCACGGCGATCGCCTTCGAACGCGCCTACCGCAAGCGCGACCGCTTCGACGCGCGGCGCGGCAGCCCCCGCGCCTGGCTGTTCGGCATCGCCCGCAACGCCGCGCTGGACGAGCTGCGGCAGCGGCGGCGGCAGGCCGCCCTGACCGCGGACCCGACCGACCCCGCCGCGCCCTCCGCGACCGACGGCGTGGAGCGGAGCGAGCGGCGCCTGCTCCTGACGGCGGCGCTGGAGCGCCTCGAGGCGCGGGAGCGGGAGCTGGTCGCGCTGAGGTTCTTCGCCGGCCTGTCGAACGCCGAGATCGCCCGCGTCCTCGGGATCAGCGAGTCGAACGCCGGCACGAAGCTGCACCGGGTCGTCACCAAGCTGAGGGAGGCATGCCATGGAGCCGCGTAGGGAAGACACCGACCTCGCGACGGAGCTGCGAGCGCTGCGGCCAAAGCCCCGGCCGGGGTTCGCCGCCGAGCTGGACGCCCGCGCCGCCGCCGGCTTCCCGCGGGAGGGCGGCGACGATCGCTCCCCGCTCCGCCGCGCGGCGGAGAAGCTGTCGCGGGCTCCCCGCTGGCGCGTGCCCGCGCTGGCCGGGGCGGTCGCGGTGGCGGCGATCGCGGTCGTCACGGCGGTCGTCGCGATCTCCGAAGACGACGCGTTCGATCGCGGCGCGCAGCAGCTCGCCGCGCAGCCACAGGGCCAGGCGGCGCCCGGCGCCGGGCGGCTCCGCGGCGCCTTCGCCCCGCTGGGCCGCGAGGTCGAGCGCGCCGCCGTCGAAAGCGCCGCCAGCGCCAATTCAAAGGGGGCGGCCCCCGCCTACGACGGGGCCGGTCCCTCGCTTCGCTCGTCCTCCGGCCCGAACGCCTTCCTGACCAGCCAGCGCGACGTCGAACGGTCGGCCCAGCTCGTCCTCGCGACCGAGCCCTCCGAGGTGCGGGCCGCGGCGGCGCGGGTCTTCGAGACGGTCCACCGCTTCGACGGCATCGTCCTGCGCTCGTCGATCTCCGCCGGGGACGATGCCGAGGCGAGCGCCGTCTTTGACCTGCTGATCCCGAGCGGCAGGCTCGGCGACGCCCTGGCCGGCTTCTCCGAGATCGCCGCGGTGCGCTCCCGACGGGAGTCGAGCGGCGACGTGACCGGCCGGACGACGGGCCTGGAGGAACGGCTTCGCGACAGCCGCGCTCGGATCGAGAGCCTGCTCACGGAGCTGGCCGCCGCCGGCGCCGAGGCCGAGCGGAGCGCCGTGGAACGGCAGCTTCGCTTCGAGCGCGCCCGCCTCGCCGCCCTGCGCTCCTCCCTCCAGGGGCTGGAGCGCCGGGTCAACCTCTCGCGGGTGTCGGTGCGGATCCAGAGCGGAGCGGAGACCGGCAGCGAGGGCGCCTGGGGCGTCTCCGAGGCGGTCGACGACGCCGGCCGAATCCTGGCCATCGCCGCCGGCGTGACGCTGATTGGCCTCGCGGTCCTCGCGCCGCTCGCCTTGCTCGCGGCACTCGCCTGGCTCGGCGCGCGGGCCTGGGCCAGGCGTCGCCGCGAGAGCGCCCTGGGCTGACGCATCGGCGCGCGCGTCGTGTCACCGCGCGGGGCCCACCGCCCCGCGAGATACGGTGAGAACGCGATGGAGAGGGAGAGAGGGCCGGCCGAGGCTCCTAACTTCGGCGAGCCGAGCGAGCCCAAGCCGGCGGCATCCGTGGTGCTGCTGCGACGCGGCGGCAAGCACGGCGACCGGGCGCTCGAGGTGCTGCTGCTGAAGCGAGCCGAGAACGCCAGGTTCATGCCTGGTGTTTGGGTGTTCCCGGGCGGCGGCCTCGACGAGTGCGACGGGGACGGCGAGGCGGCCTACCGAGCCTGCGCGGTCCGCGAGCTGCGCGAGGAGGCGGGGATCGAGCTGCCGGAGGACGAGGAGCTTGTGCTCTTCTCCCGTTGGATCACCCCGGAGGTGATCTCGCGTCGCTTCGACGCCTGGTTCTTCCTGGCGCTGGCGCCTCCCCACGCGCCGCCGAAGCCGGACGGCGTCGAGACGGTCGAGGCGGGCTGGTTCCAGCCGGCGGCGGCGCTGGAGGCGCAGGCGGCCGGAGAGCTGGTCCTCGCCTTTCCCACCGTCCACCAGCTCCGCGGCCTCGAGGAGTTCCGCGGCTCAGAGGAAGCGATCGCCGCCTGTCGCGAACGAGACGTCGCGCCGATCCTGCCCAAGGTCATCGGCACGCGCGAGGACCACCGCGTCGTCCTGCCGGGTGACCCCGATTACCCTGCCTCCTGAGGCCTAGGAACGGGGCGCGACCGGGCCGGCGTCCCGCGCGGCGAGCCGTGCCGGCACACCGCGCACGAGGGCGCCCGCCGGAACGTCCGCCACCACGACGGCACCGGCGCCGACCACGGCCTCCTCGCCGATCTCCAGCCCCGGCAGGATCGTCGCGCCGGCGCCGATCTGGCAGCCGCGGCGCAGTGCCGAGGGCCGGTCGGTCCGTGGCCCGCGCATCGGCCGGCCGGTCAGCACCTGGACCGTCGGGCCGAGGAAGCAGCCCTCCTCCACGATGGTGTTGGGACCGATCAGGCAGCCGTTCTGCATCCTGGTCCCGTCGCCGATCTCGACGTTGCGCCCGATCCCGGCGTTGGCGCCCACGGTCACGTCGAGGCCGAGCCGGACGCCCTCGCGCAGGTGGGCGTAGTCGCCGAGGAAGGAGTGCGCGCCCATGCGCACGTTGGAGGAGACGAGCCCGTACGGGCTGACGATCGCTCCCTCTTCGAGGACGGTCGGCCCGGCGACCGCGGCCGCGGTGCGGGAGCGCCGGTTGCGCCGCGCCGGCCGGCCGACGACCGCGCCGACGTCGAGCTGCACCCCCTTCTCGAGGGTGATGTCGTCGTAGAGGACGACGTTGGGGCCGATCTCGACCTCGTCGTCGATCCGCAGGCGCTCGCCGACGAGCAGGTTCGGCGCAAGATTCGACGGTCTCAGGGCAGCCAAGGCTGTGATTATCCTGTGCATTGGCCTCCCGCACCGTGCACGGCACGACTTCGATCTGCTGCCTGCTTCACAACCTGACGGCGGGCGGCTCGGCCTGGCAGTGGGTGCGGCTCCTGGGCAGGCACGTCGCCGGGG
>DASQDJ010000070.1:0-4132 GCA_035634215.1 Solirubrobacterales bacterium
GGAGCCGATACCGAGGACGAATCTTCCTTCGGACGCATCGGCAAGTGCTGCGGCCTCCTGCGCCAGCAGCGCCGGCCCACGCTGGAAGACGCCGACGATCCCGGTCCCGAGCCGCGCCCGCTCGGTCCAGGCCGCGCTCAGCGCCAGCGGCGTGAACCCGTCCGGACCGGCGGTCTCGCCCGTCCAGAGGTCGGTGTAGCCGGCCGCCTCGGCACGCCTGACCAGCTCCTCGTGGTCAGCGAGCGTCAGTCCCGGCAGCGGCAGCGTCAGGCCCCAGCGATCCATCGACCGTCAGCCTATCGCCGCTCCCGTGGTCGTCGCGCGGCTCGAAGCGCCGGTTCGGCGACCACTGGCGGAAGAACGACTCCGCGTCCGTGGCGCTGAGCGGCCGGGTGAAGAGGAAGCCCTGGCCGCTGTCGCACTCCTGGTCGCGGATCAGCGAGAGGTCCTGCGGCCGCTCGATCCCCTCGGCGGTCGTCTCGATCTCCAGCGCTTTGCCGAGCTGGACGAGGGTGTGGAGGAGGATCTCGCCCTCACCTCCCTCGGCGAGCTGGGAGACGAAGGAGCGGTCGATCTTCAGCTCGTCGACCGGGAACTGGCGCAGGTGGGAGAGGGAGGAGTAGCCGGTGCCGAAGTCGTCGACGGCGATCCGGATGCCGAGGTCCTTCAGCACCTTCAGCCGCCGCGCCGGTTCCTCGGCGTTGCGCATCAGGGCGGTCTCGGTGATCTCGATCGTCAGCATCTCGCCGAGAAGCCCGCTCGAGCCCAGAGCGGTGGTGACGTGGCCGATCAGGTCGTCGGTGTCGAGCTGCAGCGCCGAGACGTTGACCGAGAGCCCCAGCGGCCGCCCCTCCTGCTGCCAGCGGGCCGCCTGCACGCAGGCCTCCTGCAGCACCCACGCCCCGACCTCGACGATCAGCTTCGAGTCCTCCAGCAGCGGGATGAACTCCTCCGGCTCGATGATCCCGCGCCCGGGCCGCCGCCAGCGGATCAGCGCCTCGACGCCCGTCGGGGTCATCGTCTGCAGGTCGAAGGTCGGCTGGTAGACGAGGAAGAACTCCTCGTTGGCGAGCGCGCTCTGCAGGTCCATCTCGATCTCCAGCCGCGACTGCGCCTCGTCCTCCATCCCCGACTCGAAGACGAGGTAGTCGCTCTTGCCGCCCCACTTGGCCCGGTACATCGCGATGTCGGCGTCGCGCAGCAGCTCTTCGGCGGAGGGGCGGACGCCGGTGGCGATGCCGATGCTGGCTTTGACGTTGACGCGGGTCTCGCCGTCGTCGCCGAGGGCGAAGGGCTCGTTGAATGCTTCCAGGAGGCGCTCGGCGATCAGCTCCGGCCCGGCCGCCAGCGAGATCCCTTCGGCGACGACGACGAACTCGTCGCCGCCCAGTCGCCCGAGCGCGTCGGTCTCGCGGATCACGCCCTCCAGCCGTTCGGCCACCGCGCACAGCAGTTCGTCGCCGATCGCGTGCCCGAGCGAGTCGTTGATCGCCTTGAAGTTGTCGAGGTCGACGAACAGCGCCGCCACCGGCTCGTGCTTGGCGCGGGCGCGGGTCAGGGTCTGTTCGATCCGGTCGAGGATCAGCGTCCGGTTCGGCAGGCCCGTCAAGGCGTCGTGGGTGGCGAGGAAGACGAGTTCCTTCTCGCGGCTGGTCAGTTCCTCGTGGGCGCGACGCCGCTCGTCCTCGAAGGACTGGCACATCCGCACCAGGGTCACGTCGAGGCTGCGCTGGACCATCCGCCGCGCCGTCTCCAGCGTCTCCGCGGAGAGCCCGAGGTCCCTGGCGCTCTCGCCGAGGACTTCGCAGGTGCAGTCGCGCCAGCGCAGGCACCGTTTCGTCACCTCGTTCAGCGCCGCCTCCCGCTGCGAGGCGAGGTGGGCGAAGATCCGCCACGACTCGGTCCCGACCTCCCGCGCCACCGCTTCGCCCTCGCCGGCCATCCAGCGGGCGACGGCGACGGTGGAGACGGTGCCGACGTCCTCGAAGCTGTCTTCGACGACCTTCGCCAGCGTCGTCCCGGACTCTTCGGAGCGTCGCATCATCCGCACCACAACCTCCTCGGTGCGGGCGCTCAGCTCCTGGCCGAGCCGCTCGAGCTCCGGTCCACCCATGATCTGCCCTCATCGGTGCCTACACCGGGTCTCTTTAAAAGCCGCTGCCAAATCGTGCATACGTCCAGGTGGATGCTTGGATAGCCTCCAGCCCGCATGGAGTCCTCTTCTCAGGCGTCCGGGACCACCGCCACCGCGAAACCGGACCGCAACCTCGCGCTCGAGCTCGTCCGCGTCACCGAGGCGGCCGCGCTTGCCTCGGCGCGCTGGGTCGGGCGCGGCGACAAGATCGCCGCCGACCAGGCCGCGGTCGACGCGATGCGCCACGTCCTCGACTCGGTCTCGATGGACGGCACCGTCGTCATCGGCGAGGGCGAGAAGGACGAGGCGCCGATGCTCTACAACGGCGAGCGGATCGGCGACGGCACCCCCCCGGTGGTCGACATCGCCGTCGACCCGCTCGAGGGCACCCGCCTCTGCGCGCTGGGGATGCCGAGCGCGCTCGCGGTGATCGCCCTGGCCGAGCGCGGGACCATGTTCGACCCCGGCCCCTGCGTCTACATGGAAAAGATGGCGGGGGCCGAAGACATCGCCGACCTGCTCGACCTCGACCGGCCGCTGGGGGAGACGGTGAAGCTGATCGCCGAGCGCAAGGGCGGCTCGGTGGGCGACGTGATGGTCGTGATGCTCGATCGCCCGCGCCACGAGGAGGCGATGAAGGAAGTCCGCGACGCCGGCGCCCGGATCCGCCTGATCACCGACGGCGACGTCTCGGCGGCGCTGCTCGCGGTCAGCGAACGCTCTCCGGTCGACCTGCTCTGGGGGATCGGCGGCACGCCCGAGGGCGTGATCTCCGCCGCCGCCCTGAAGTCGATGGGCGGGCAGCTGATCGGCCGCCTCTGGCCGCGCAACGACGAGGAGCGCAGTGCCGCGGTCGACGCCGGCTACGACCTCGACCGCGTCCTCACCGCCAACGACCTCTGCTCCGGCGACGACGTCTTCTTCTCGGCCACCGGCGTCACCGACGGCGACGTCCTCCAGGGCGTCCGCTACCGCGGCCCCGGTGCCACCACCGAGTCGCTGGTGATGCGCTCGCGCTCCGGCACGGTCCGCCGCGTCCACGCGCGGCACGACCGCAGCAAGCTTCGCGCCGTAACCGGCGAACGCTACGGCTGATCCTCGCGTCGCCGGGTAGCTGGACCGCGTGATCGCGGTCGCCGGCGCTACGGGATACATCGGCGGGCTCCTCTGCCGCCGGCTCTGCGGCGACGGCGTCCAGGTGCGGGCGCTGGCGCGGCACCCCGAGCGAGCGAACGATCTGAAGCAGGAGGGGTGCGAGGTGCGGCGGGCCGACGTGCTCGAGCCCGAGACCCTGGGGCCGGCGCTGGGGGGCGCCGCCGTCGCCTACTACCTCGTCCACGCGATGGGGCGCGGGGCGAACGGCGACTTCGCCGACCGCGACCGCCAGGGCGCGGAGAACTTCGCCGCGGCCGCGGCCGCGGCCGGCGTCGGGCGGATCGTCTACCTCGGCGGCCTGGGGGAGGGGTCCAAGCACCTCGACAGCCGCCACGCGACGGCACAGGTCCTCGGCGAAGGCGACGTGCCCGTCGCCTACCTCCGGGCCGCCGCGGTGCTCGGCGGCGGCAGCGAGTCGTTTCGCACGGTCTTCTACCTGGTCCGCCGTCTGCCGGTGATGGTCACGCCCCGCTGGGTCAAGACGCGGACGCAGCCGATCGCGGTCGGCGACGCCGTCGCCTACCTCGCCGCCGCCGCCGACCTCTCGGTTCCCGCCGACCGCGAGATCCAGATCGGCGGCCCCGACCTCACCACCTACGGCGGCATGATCGACGAGCTGGCCCGCGCGCTCGGCCGTCGCCGGCCGCTGCGGATCACCGTTCCCGTCCTGACCCCGGCCCTCTCGTCCCTGTGGATCGGTCTCGTCACCCCGGTCGACGCCGGGGTCGCCCGACCGCTGATCGAGGGCCTCTCGACCGAGACCGTGGTCGCCGACCCGAGCGGAATGGAGCTCTTCCCCGGGATCGACCGGACCTCCCTGCAGGTGGCGCTGCGCGAGGCCGT
>DASQDJ010000071.1:0-3884 GCA_035634215.1 Solirubrobacterales bacterium
ATCGAGCAGCGCGGTCCAGCCAGTGCCCGGATTGGCCGTCTCCTCGAGATCGGCTCCGAGCAAGATTCGCTCCTCGCCTATTCCAACCCAGAGGACGATGGATGCATGGTTGGGCTTCGGCGCCGCGACGGCCTTCTTGTGCGTATTGACGCTCGGAAGAAGCTCGGCGATCGCGCGTTGCGAGAGGAGCATCGAGGTATCCGACGGGGATAGAGCGTCGACGAACGCGGGCATAGTCCCGTCGCCCGCCGTCCAGAGCCGTCGCCCCTCCACCGCCATCCGCGGAGGCTCTCCCCCGCGCTCGTCCAGAGTCTCGACGACGGCGGCAAACTCCGTCACACCTGAGCGGCTGATCTGGGAACGCTCGGACAACGCGCCGACCAACGCGAAGAACTCCTCGGAGCGCAGGGCGCCGGAATACACGAACTCGGCGTCCGCGCACCTCTGGACGGTCTCCGCCAGGCCGGCGATGTGATCGTCATGCCAGTGAGTGGCGACCACCAGCACGACCTGCTCGGGAGCCACCCCGATCGCTTCGAGGTACCCAAGCGCGGCCGGGCTCCCCTCCTCGTCGAGGCACGAGTCGACCAGCATCCAGCGCCCCTCGCCGAGGTGAACCGCTATCGCCTCCCCGCAGCCTGGACCGAAGAGTGAGACCTCCAGCACCGCCGCGCCAGGCGGCGTTGTCGCCTCAGTCCTCAGCAAGAACCCTTGCCACGTCCTCCGCGCGTCCTCTGGCCGCGATCAGCTCGGACTCCGACCAGACCGGAAGCCGGCGAAAGCGAAGAGTCGACGCTTTTACGCGCTGACCGTCAGCTTCGTCCTTGTAGCCGATCGACCAGTAGAAGACGGCGCCGACCTCGACCAGGTCGCGATCTTCAAGCGCGACGTCCGATATCGGAAGCTCGACTTCCTCACGAGGTCCCGGCTCGGTCAAATCGGTGAGCTGGGCGATGAAGGTCTCGTCGCCGCACTCGGTCACGATTCCCTCCCACCGCTGCAAAGCGATGAAGGCCTCCCCGGTCGGGGCAGGCATCCGCCATACAGCCGGCTCGACATACCGCCGCTCGGTCGACGGCTCCACCACGGTGTCGGCGACGACGGCAAAGGCAGGCGCCTCGATCAACGTCGCGGGCTTCATGAACCCCTCGACGTATCGGATCTTCTGCCAAGGGGCTTGGACTTCCTCGTCCTGAGAGGACAGCGATATCAAAGCCGGAGCCTTGCTCATATCAGCGAAAATACATCAGCCGGAATCGCCTTGGCACGGTCCAGCGAGTGCTGCCAGTTGGTCTTCAAGCAGTCGATCGCGGGACCGGACCCGACATTGGGCTCCGCAGGATCGCCGAGCTCGTACTGATCCATGACGCTGATGAAGACGCCGTTGGGCTCGATCGCCGCGGACGGCTCGATGGTGGTGATCACGCCGTTATTGCCGGTTTCTTCGCTTGTTCTGCGGCCGACCATTTTGAGCGTCCGCATCCCCGCGCTCTTGAGGTGCTTCTTGAAGGGGTCCGGTGGGACGAGCTTCCACCCCAGCGCGTCCCGCTGAGCCTTGTCGGCCAACGCGTAGTGGGCGAAGAACTCGATGCTCACGAGGTGAATCGGAGTGTGATCGAGAATCTGACCCAGGCCGATCACGAGATCTCGGACCTGCTCCGGGGTCTCCGTCTTGGCGGTGCTTCGAATCGTCAGCTGGTCCCGATCGACCTGGAAATGCATCCAGTCGAGTTCGAATGCGACGATCTCGGAATGCACGATGTTGATGTCGGCCGTCTCCGACTCAGCCTCGCGTATCAGGCCCTGACCGGCAAACCACGCCGGTTGAAGGATCTGCGGGTTGAACGACCCCTGGAGGATGATTGCGTTTCCACGTCGCTCGGACACCGGATCGGTCACGCGTCAGGAGTCTATGGGAGACGAAAACGGAAACGGCGCCCCGGCACCGGCCGCGCAGGGCAGGCCGCTGTAGGACGTGATAGAAGCCCGCCCCTATGAGCGCGAACATGGGTTACGAAAGTCCGGGCATCGCGGGCAGCGGGGCGATCGCCACCGGCCTCGCCGCCGTCTCCACCACGACCGCCGACACGATTCTGCTGGCGCGCAGCGAGGCCTCCGCCTGGCGCGCGGAGGAGAAAGTCGTCGCGGCCTGCGCCAAGATCGAGGGGGCCGAGCCGTCGCGTCTGCGGGTGACGACCGACCCCAGGGACCTTGCCGACTGCGACGTCGTCGTCGAGGCGATCGTCGAGGAGGTCGGCCCGAAGGGCGAGCTGCTGAAGAGCGTTGCCGAGGCCTGCCCGAACGCCGACCTGGCGACCACCACCTCTTCGCTCAGCATCGGCGCGATCGCCGAGGCGGGCGGAGTCGGCGGCCGCCTCTTCGGCCTGCACGTCTTCAACCCGGTACCGCGCATGAAGCTGGTCGAGGTTTGCTTCCCGGGCACGCCTGACGGCACCCGCGAGAAGGCGCTCGCCTGGTGCGCAGCGCTTGGCAAGACCGCGGTCGAGGTGCCCGACCTGGCCGGCTTCGTCGTCAACCGCCTTCTCTTCCCCTACCTCTTCGACGCCGTCCGCTTCATGGAACAGACCGGCATGGAGGCCGGCGAGATCGATACCTGCATGAAGCTCGGCGCCGGTCACCCGATGGGACCGCTCGCGCTGCTCGACTTCGTCGGCCTCGATGTCTGCAAGGCGATCGGGGACGCCCTCTACGAGGCTTCGTCTGAGGACTACCAGAAGCCGCCCCCGCTGCTGGTCGAGATGGTCGGCGAAGGGAAGCTCGGCCGCAAGAGCGGCGGCGGCTTTTATTCGTACGACTAGCAGCTAGTAGGCCGCGAAAACGGCCTACCTCTTACCGGCCAGGTCCCAGATGACGTCGGCGGGCGAGATGCCCTGGTGGCGGGCGGTCTTCTCGATCTCGTCCCATGGCAGCTGCGCCTCGGGCAGGTCGTCCCAGCGGGCCAGGTCGAGTGCCTCGACCGCGCCCTTCAGCGCCGGACCCAAATGCTCCTCGGACCGCAGCAGCGCTCGCAGGACCTCGAGCTGCTTGTCGGTCAAACGCACAACCCACATGCGGTACCTCCAGGGTTCGAACAAGTGCGGGTTGCTCGGAGAACCTAGGCCGACGGCCGGACGGAACTGCTGATCCGCACCGCCTCGATGCGGTTCTCGCGCACCGACTCGACCCGGATCGTGTAGCCGTCGACGCTGATCGTGTCGCCGCGCTTGGGCAGGCGCCCGAGCTCCCCGAAGACGTAGCCGCCGACCGAGTTGAAGGCGTCGCCCTCGACCGGCAGCTCGATTCCGGCGTCGGCCAGGTCGCCGAGCGAGACGTGGCCGCGAACGAACCATTCGCCGCCGGCGAGCCGCCGCAGCGCCGCGGCGCGCGGGTCGGTCTCGTCCTCGATCTCCCCGACCACCTCCTCGAGGATGTCCTCGACGGTGACGATCCCGATCGTCCGCCCGTACTCGTCGACGACGACCGAGATCGACGCGCGCTGGACCTGGAGGTCGTGGAGGAGGTCGTCGAGCGGCCGCGTCTCCGGCACGATCACCGCGTCGCGGACGAGCGGCTCGATCTTCGCCTCGGGGCCATCGCTCATGAAGAGGCGGGCGAGGCTGTTGTTGTGGACGATCCCCTTGACCCGATCGGGGTTGTCGTCTTCGATCACGACGAGCCGCGTGTGGCCCGAGGTGACGCAGCGCCGCAGCGCCGTCTCGACCGTGTCGTCGGCGTCGACCGTGACCACGGCGGGGATCGGGGTCATCACCTCGCGCGCCTGCTGCTCGTGCAGGTGGAAGACGCCGCCGAGCATCCCGGCCTCGCCGGGGTCGAGACGACCGCGCTGAGCGCCGCGCGAGATCTTCAGGCGACGCTCCTCGGTG
>DASQDJ010000072.1:0-5817 GCA_035634215.1 Solirubrobacterales bacterium
TGATCAGGGCGGCCACGACGAACACGAACGCGAGCCACCCCCAGATCGCCGTCTTGCGGTGGTTCGCGCTCCAATGTGCGGCGCGTGCTGCGATGTTCCTTCCGGGTTGCATGACCTCTCCTCTCGTGGACCGTGACTGCACGGCCACAGCCTCACGCCGGCACCCCCACCCAACATCAGGGAGACACCCTGAACCGACCCTGAACTCGTAGAGGCCACTCAGGGTGGTTCGCAGGCGTTAGGGTGCGCCCGGAAAGGGGCCAAGAGGTGGGCTCACGCTTTGTCGGTCGAGAACACGAACTGGCGCGGCTTCTCGAGGAGCTCGCGGCCGCACGCGCCGGAAACGCGAGATTCGCGGCGATCGAAGGCGATCCCGGGATCGGTAAGACCCGGCTGCTGAGGGAGCTGTCCGGCCGCGCCACCGACGAGCACTGCCTGGTACTCCACGGGCGCGCCGCCGAATTCGAGCGCGAACTCCCGTTCGGGGTGTTCGTCGACGCGCTGGACAGCTACCTCGAGGCGGCTCCACCGTCAGCCTTCAGCACGCTTCCCAAAGAGCAGATCGACGAGCTGGCGACGGCGTTCCCGGCCATGCGCCCGCTCGCAAGCGGTGCCACCCACGCACCGGCGCCGGACGATCGGGTCCGCGTCCACCGCGCGGTCAGGGACCTGATCGGCTGCCTGGCGCCCGGCAAGACGATCCTGCTCACTCTCGACGATCTCCAGTGGAGCGACCGTGCATCGCTCGAGTTGGTGGGCCATCTCATGCGACGGCCGCCACGGAGAGGCGTCCTCATCGCCTTCAGCTACCGGACCCGCCGCCTCGAGTCCGCCGTGATGACCGAGATCGCCGCTGCGCACGAGTTGGAAACGCTCGCGCTCTTGCGGCTCGCGGCCCTCGAGCGCGACGAGGCGGCGTCCCTGGTCGGGCTTGATGACGGCGCCTTTGACGCCCTCTACGACGACAGCGGCGGCAACCCGTTCTACCTCCTGGAGCTCGCGCGGCTCGGCGCGAGCGATGCACCGGCGAGCGGCAACGGCGGGGTGCCCGAGTCGATCGGGTTCGCCATCGACCGCGAGCTGGAAAACCTCTCGAACGAGGGACGGTCGCTCATCAACTCGGCGGCGGTGGTCGGGGACCCGTTCAGCCTGGACATATCAACGCGAGCCGCCGAGCTGGACACCGGAAAGGGCTTGGACGCTCTGGACGAGCTGGTCGAGTCCGGCCTGGTGCATCCGACGGACGTACCGCGGCGGTTTCAGTTCCGCCACCCCCTCGTTCGCGCCGCGGTCTACGACGCGGTCCCGCACGGCACCCGCCTCGCGATCCACACCACCTGCGCCGACCTGCTGCGCGGAGAAAGCGACCTGGCCGTGCGCGCACATCACGTCGAACAGGCCGCGCAGCCGGGCGACACAGAGGCGGCGGCGGTCCTTCGCGACGCCGCGCTCGAGTCCGGGCCACGTGCGCCCGCGAGTGGCGCGCGCTGGCTTCGTGCGGCGCTGCGCCTCCTCCCCGACGATGCCGATAAGGCCCTCCGCCAGGAGCTCCTGCTCCCGCTGCCGAGCCTGCTGACGTCGCTGAGCGACCTGCACGGTGCCTACGAAGCGACAGTCCAGGCTCTCGACACCGTCGGCGAGGACCAGGACGACGTGCGCGTGGGGCTCACCATCGCGTGCGCCGCCTTCGAGCAGGCCCTCGGGCAGCGCGAGCAGGCAGCGCGTCGCCTGGACGGCGCCCTTGCCGCTGCCGAGGCGAAATCGGGCGAACGTGTGGCCTTGCTGATCGCGAAGCTGATGGACCGGTTCTACCAGCGCGAGTTCGAGGGGATGGTCGAATGGGGCGAGATGGCCGTCGAGGCCTCGCGCGACCTGGACGACATCCCGGCGACCGCCGCGGCTATGGGGGCGCTGGTCATGGCCTATGCGCTGAGTGGGCGTTTGAAACAAGCCGAGGAGATGCGGGAGCGCGTGGTGCCGATTATCGATTCGATGAGCGACGAGGAGCTGGCAATCCGTCTCGACGCGATGGGCACGCTCGCCGCCGCGGAGATGTACATGGACCGGTTCAGCGAAGCGGTCGACCACTCGGATCGGGGCCTGCGGGTGGGTCGTGCGACCGGGCGAACCGCCTTTGCCCCCACTCTCGTGCCCGTCCTCGGGACCTGCGCATGGGTCCTGGGCGAGGTGGACCGCGGCGTGGGCATTCTCGAGGAAGCGGTCGAGGTTGCCAGGATTGGCCGCAATGACCTGGGCCTTGCCTGGGGCCTGCTCAACCTGTCTCTCGCACAGGCGGTGCAGGGGGACCTGGACCCGGCCGTGCAGAATGGGGCCGAGGCGTGCGAACTGGCGCAATCGCTCGGCGACAGCGCGATCAGCAGCTGGGCGGGGCTCGGGCACGGAGTCGCTCTGCTCGAGGCTGGGAGGGTCGAGGAGGCCCTGAGGACGCTTGTGGGCGCGATGGGCGGCAGCGGAGCCGAGCAGATGCCGGGCGGCTGGCGGGCGCACGCCGCGATGGAGATCACCCGGGCGGCGATCGGCGCTGGCGATCTGGAGGTGGCCACCGCCGCCCTGGCCTCGACGACGGAGACCGCGGCGCGAACCGGGCTGCCCATGGCTCGGTCGTGGGAGAACCGCGCTCGTGCCGAGCTGCTCCTCGCATGTGAGGAGGCCTCGGAGGCCGCCCTCGCGGCGCTTAGCGCTGCGGAGCAGGCCGGTGCGGTGGGCGCGCGCTTGGACCGAGCGGCCAGCCGGGAGCTCGCCGGGCGTGCCCTGCTCTCCGCGGACGAGTCCGAGCGCGCTGGCGAACAGCTGGAACTTGCCGCCAAGGAGTTCGACGAGTGCGGAGCCGAGTACCACCGCGACAGGCTCGAGCTCGAGCTCGGCCGGCTGGGCCGCCGCCCGTCGCGCCGTAGCCGGGCCGCCAAGGCGCAGGGCACCGGGCTGGCGTCCCTGAGCGGGCGGGAACTCGAGGTGGCCAACCTCGTCGTCAAGCGCCTGACCAACGCTCAGATCGCTTCCGAGCTCTTTCTCAGCGAGAAGACGATCGAGAGCCACCTGCGGAACATCTTCAGCAAGCTCGGCGCGAGCTCACGGGTCGAGGTGGCGCGTCTCGTGGAGGGCGAGCGCACACAGCTTCACTCCTGACGTCACGGGTCCGGCGCTTTTCAGGGTCGAATCAGGGTGACTCCCCGATGTTCCCGGGTAGGCCAGCGCGGAAGATCGGCGCATGGTTAACGACCAGGCGATCTATGTGGTGCAGCCGGACGTCCCCGCAGGAATGACGCTCGGGGACTACCGCCGCTCGCGCCCGCGCCACACCTCCTGGTGGCGGCGGTGGATCGGCCGCCCCTGAGGAGAGCGATGACCGACGGCAACCCCACCAAGCTCGAGACCCTCGTCTTCCGCGCGGCAGTCGCATTCATCGCGCTGCACGTGGCCGACGACAACTTCCTGCAACCCAATCCCGGCACGTCCGCCGCCGACCACCTGGCCGGCGGACTCGTGCCGCTCGGACTGCTGCTCGGCCTGGCGCTGGTCTACCCGCGCCTCAAGACGGTGGCGCGCGGCGGCGTCGCCCTGGTAACCGGCCTCTTCGGCGTGGCCACCGGGCTCGAGGGCTACCACTACCTCCGCGAGGTCGGCGCGTCCGGCGACGATCACACCGGCTTGGTGGCGGCGCCCGCCGCGGCGGCGCTGCTGCCGTTGGCCGCGATTGTCCTGTGGCGGGGCCGGCGGACCGACGGCGGTCTGGGGCGCCGCTACGGGCGTCGCTTGCTGATCGGCGCTGGCGGAGTGCTCGCGGTGGGCTTCGTTGTCGTGCCGATGCTTTTCGGCTACGCGTTCACCCACCTCGCCCGGGGCAAGGTGCCAGCGCCCGCCCTGGGCACGGCGCACAAGGATGTGAGCTTCACGACCAGCGACGGGCTCGAGCTCGAGGGCTGGTACATCCCTTCTCGCAACGGGGCGGCTGTGATCGCCTTCCCGGGGCGGAAGAACCCGCAGGGCCGCGCGCGCTTCCTAGCCCGTCACGGCTACGGGGTCCTGCTGTTTGACCGCCGTGGCGAGGGTGCCAGCGACGGTGATCCCAACTCTTATGGCTGGGATGGCGACCGCGACGTGAAGGCTGCGATCCGCTGGCTCCGGCAGCGGCGTGACGTCGACCCGGACCGGATCGGCGGCATCGGCCTCTCCGTCGGCGGCGAGATGCTGCTCGAGACAGCGGCCGAGACACCCCTTCTGCGCGCCGTGATCTCAGAGGGCGCGGGATCGAGATCCTTCCGCGAGGCTCGACACATCATGGGAGCGGACGTGGCCAGCTTCCTCCCGATGGCTGCGGCGGTGACCGTCTTTTCCGGCCATACTCCCGCGCCCGATCTGCGCGCCCTCGTCGCCCGGATCGAGCAGCCCACGCTATTGATCCACGGGCGCTACTCCCAGAAGGGCACGGAGGCCAAGTACAACAAGATCTACGACGAGGCCGGCGGTCCCAACGTCACCCGCTGGGAGATCCCGAAATCAGGGCACACCGGCGGTCTGGACGCTGCTCCGGCTGAGTACGAGCGGCGGGTGGTCCGTTTCTTCGACCACGCCCTTGACCCGGAATAGCGGCCCGGGCTCATCGCAGCCCGGTGCGGCCGGGTCTCCAGAGGCTCGCTTCTCCCCGCCGCTGTTAGTCCGGCCTGACTCGCAGAATCCCTAGCCAAGGGGGGAGGGTGAGCGACGGGACTCGGCGCGCCGGACTCCCCTCCTCGACCAAAGATAAAAAGTTGGTGGGGAGCCCAGGGAGCAGGGGCGGTAGGTCGGAAGCGGGGCGGAGGCAGGTCCAGGCATAACGAGCAAGCGCCATCTGCGCCCCGCAGTTCTCGACCGCTTCCTCGCGCACGTTCCTGTTTCCCGGCGGATCGCCGGACGGCACGACCACCGAGGGACAGTGGAACAGGTGGACCCAAGGAACGTTCCGCGCGGCCAAGCTCGCGGTCGGACTGCCCACCGCGCGGGCATACGACCTGCGCCACTCGTTCGTTTCCCTCCATGAGGGCCTCTCGATACTGGAGGTCGCGCGCCAGGCGGGGCACTTGCCGTAGACGTGCCTGCGCGACTACGGCCACCTATTCGACGAGCTCGACCCCGCCAAGCGAGAGCCGGCGGAGGCGGTGATCAGCGCCGCTCGCAGCAAGCTCGTACCTCTCTCGTACCTTTCGCCAATGGAGGAGCGGAGCAAAGCCGCTCTCAGAGCGGAAGACCGCTACAGCGGGATCTCCCAGAGCGGGAACCAGCGCGCGGTGTCCTCCTCCATCGGCAGCTCGGCTCCCACCTGGGCCTTGAGCCGCAGCTCGCGCTCGGTGTCGCGTGACTGCTTGCCGCTCGGCACGAAGGGGTAGAACGTTCCGCGCTTGAAGTTGTAGATGAAGTAGAGCGAGCGCGTGCCCTCCTCGTAGGCGAACACGGCGGCCAGCAGGCGGTCGCCGTAGCCGCCCGCCTGAAGCTGGCCCGAGATCGTGTTGAGCGAGACCACGAGGTCGTCGAAGTCGGGGTCGCGCAGCACGAGCCAGCGGTAGCCGAACTCGTCCTCGGCCGTCGTGACCTCCGTGCCGGTCTCCTCGGCGGTTCCGCGCAGCAGCTCCTCGGTCTCCTGGACGATGCCCTGGAAGTCCGCGGTGCCGAGGGGCTGGAACACGATTCCAGCCACCTCGCGGTGCTTCAGGCCAAGCCCCGTCTCGAAGGTGACGTTCGCCGTGGTCATGGCGAACAGGCGCTCCGGCGCCGGCTGCTGGAGCTTGCGCTTGCCTCCGAGCAGACCGTCGAAGAGGCCCA
>DASQDJ010000073.1:0-8830 GCA_035634215.1 Solirubrobacterales bacterium
CCGAAGATGACCCGGCGCAGGTAAGTCGTGGAGCCCTGGGGAACGAACCACCAACGTCCGTAACTGCCAGCCGGATAGGTGAAGTTGGAGCGTGAGCGGACGTAGAGCCCGCTGCCCCAGCATTTGACGATGCAGGACCGCCAGCCGATGTAGTCTTCGGGGCCGACCCCGCTCCACTGCCAGCTCCAATAGTTGAGCTTGCTGGTATCGGCGAAGCCCCACCAGTTTTCTTCGATCTCGGGGTCGATGAACGCCGGGTAGGCGATATCCATCGAGCGGTGCGCCAGTTCGAGCACCACCGAGTTGCCCTTGACCGAGAGGGCTACCGGAATGTCCGTTCCCTGGGCATCGAGCGCATGCGGTGCGCTGATCGTGGCTAAAACTTTCCCCTGCGCGACGTCGACGACCTCGGCGCCGCCTTCGGGCGAGGGCAGAAGACGGGCACCGGCTGGCATCGCGACCTCGAAGCTGAGCTGCTCGGGACTCCGTCGCGAGAGAACGAGAGCCGAGACCTCGACCCCACCGGTGATCGGAGAGAGCAGCAGGCCGGTGTCCTCGGCAACCTCAGGCAGGTATAGGTCTTCCTCGCCAAAGGGCCGGGCGACGCTCGTCGCGGCCCGTTCCGTGGCGACATTCAGTCCGATCCCACCAACCTGGATCCGATCGGCAGCGCTCTTCGGCAGCGAGACGTCGACCAGGGAGTTCCTAGGCGCAAACCGACCTTCGGTCTCCTCGAGGCCGAGATCGACTTTGGTCATGCCGATGCCGTCGTCCGGCGCGCGCAGCGGCACGCTAGATTCGAGCAGCGCCTTTTCGCCTTCAATCGAGACGAGGGCTTCGGTCGGAGAGGTGATCTCCTCGAGAACCACGTCGGAGAGGACGCGCGAGGGGTCGGCGTCGATCTGCGCGAGCTGGGCCGCGAAGCGCTCCCGCAGCAGCGCTTCGGCCTGCTCTGGCAGGAGGTCGGTGTAGGCGTAGCGGGAGGCCTCCCTTTCGGCTACGGCCTCCGGGGTCGAGAGCGCTTCTTCGCGTTCGAGTTTTTCGCGTGCTTCGTCGAGCTCGGCTTCAGTCGGATCAGACGGCGCTTCCGCCACCGGCGTTTCAGAGGAGGTTTCGGGCGAGGAGGCCTTGGCTGCGCCCTCATCGGCAGTCGTTTCCGCGGGAACGACTGCCTGGGCATCCGCAATGCCGACCGTCTGTCCGCCGATGGTCGACGTCTGGGCGATGGGGACCTTCGAGACCTCGGCGGCTCTCCCCACCACCGCCAGCACCAAGGCCGCAATGCTGCCCACGACCAGCAGAACGAACAGCGTCGAATGCGCACCGTGATGCCGTTGTCCCCTGTCGGCCATAGCCCCCCTTGTCGGTGATCTTCGACCCCACAAGGGCTGCTGAGCCTCTAGGTATCGAGGAAAATCGATTTGAAAACGTGCGAGTCCACCTTAAGCGAACCGCTTCGGCGAGTTCAATCCTCAATATTCAGGTCAGTCGGCGCTGAGCAATGAGCAAATCTCCTTTGCGCCCCTCGGGTACAGCGCCATAATCGAGCGCCGTGAGCTCGCGAGACATGACCCGGCGCAGACTGGCGCTCTTCGTCTGGCGCCTCTTCAATCCGCTGGGGCGGGCACTGGCGGGGATCGCGCCGTGGTGGGTGGTGCTGGAGACGACCGGACGGCGGAGCGGCAGACCGAGGCAGGTGCCGCTCGCGAGGGGGCCGGTCGACGGCAGGACGGCCTGGCTGATCGCCGTCCACGGCGACCATTCCGCCTTCGCGCGCAACATCGCGGCCGAGCCGCGCGTGCGCCTGAAGCTGCGCGGTCGCTGGCGCGAGGGCACGGCTCGCCTGGAGCCACTCGACGACGAGATCGTCGAGCGCTTCAACCCCTACGCGCGGATGGGCCCCCGCACGGTCGGCATCGAGCCGAAGCTGGTCCGGGTCGAGCTGGTCGACGAGGCCTGAGCCGTCCGCGAGCGTACGCGGGGCCGCCCCCGGGTAGTGCCGATGGCATGCCGGACCAAGAGGAGAGGCTCGACGAGGCGCTCGCGACCGAGCGCCTCAACGCGGCCCTGGAGCGCCAGTACCGCTCGGCCCTTCAGTACTCGGTGGTCGCGGCCAGCCTGCGCGGCCTCGAGGTGCAGGCCGTCGGCGCCAAGCTGACCGAGTTCGGCGACGCGGAGCTCGACGGCGCCCGTCGCCTGATTCAGAAGATCGTCTCCTTCGGCGGCGAGCCGACCACCGGCGTCGCGGCGCTCCGCTTCCACGGCGACACCGGCGAGGCGCTCGAAGACCTGATCGAGTCCGAGGAGGAGGCGATCGAGGCGCTGCAGGAGTCGATCGAGCCGACCGGCCGCGAGGGCCGATCCGAGGCGCTCGAGCACATGCTGGAGCACCTGATCATGCGCAAGCAGGAGCAGGTCGACTTCCTGCGGCGGGCGACGGGGTGAGGAGCGCGTGGTGATCGCGACGGGCATCCGGCTGAAGGAGCGCTACCGGCTGGAGAGCCTGCTCGGCCGCGGCGGCATGGCGTCGGTGTGGCTGGCCCGCGACGAGGTGCTCGACCGCCCGGTGGCGATCAAGGTGCTCTCCGACACGATCGCCTCGGACCCCGAGTTCCTGGCCCGCTTCCGGCGCGAGGCGCGCGTCGCCGCGAGCCTCTCGCATCCGAACCTGATCGACGTCTACGACTTCGGCGAAGGCGAGGAACGCCCGTACCTGGCGATGGAGTACGTGCCCGGCGAAAACCTGGCCGAACGGATGGCGGCCGGCCCGAGGGTCGACGCCGAGCGGCTGGCGCGCGAGCTGCTCGGCGCCCTCGACCACATCCATCGCGCCGGCATCCTGCATCGCGACGTCAAGCCGCAGAACGTCCTGCTGACGCCGGAGGGCAGCTTCAAGCTGATCGACTTCGGCATCGCCCTGCCGCGGGACGCGACGGCCCTGACGCGGACCGGCAACCTCCTCGGCACGGCCCGCTACGTGGCGCCCGAGGTGATGGGCGGGCAGCCGGCGACGGAGCTCTCCGACCTCTACTCGTGCGGCGTCGTGCTGCGCGACTGCCTCGACAGCAAGCCGCCACGGCAGCTTGCCGGCCTCGTCGGGCGCCTTGCCAGCGAGGAGCCGAGCCGCAGGCCGGCCTCGGCGGCGGAGGCGCTGGCCCGGCTTGAGCGCCGACAGGCGGCCGTCGGCGAACCGACCGAGCGAATGACGGTCCCGAGCGCACCGCCGCCCATGGCGGAGACGCCGCCTTCTCGAGCCGAGCCGCCACCGCCGGCGACCGACCGCCCCCCTCGTCGCGCGCCTTCCTCGCGCCCTCGCTTCGCGGCCGCGGCCGCTCTGCTCCTGGCGCTCGTCGGCGTCGCCGGGCTCGTCCTCCTGATGGCGACCGGCTCCGACGAGCAGCCGGGCGGGGGGCCGGCCTCCGGCGAGGTGGCGGAGCCGCCGCGACGCCAGGCCGAGAAAGAGGGCGCGGCGACGGCGAACGCCGGCGCGCGGGACGATGGCGCTGAAGCGGCGGACGCCGAAACCACCGCCTCCCCTCCCCCCGCGCCCGAACCCACCGGAGCCGACGCCGCCACCGGCAGCGCGCTCAACGAAGAAGGCTTCGCGCTGATCCAGGCGGGCGAACCGGAAGCGGCGATCCCGGTCCTCGAAGAGGCGGTCCGGGCCTTCCCCGCGGGCAGCGAAGACGTCGACTACGCCTACGCGCTCTTCAACCTGGGGAACGCGCTCCGCCTCAGCGGCCGCCCCGAGGAGGCGATTCCGGTCCTCGAACGGAGGCTGGAAATCCCCAACCAGACCGGGACCGTCGAAGAAGAGCTCTCGCTGGCGCGGAGCGAAGCGGCCCAGTAGCCGCGCGACCGGCGGACGCTTCCCATGGCGCCCGCCGAGCCGGCATCTCCCCCCAAGCTCTCGGGCAATATACGGAGGTTTATTTCAGGTGTCAAATTTCCGTAGAATCTATTCGTGAATGCGTTTACTTGCTTTAGGAGAGGGGCCGGACTAGGATCGGTCCATGTCCGTCGACCTGCTCACCAAGCACGCGCAGGTGCTCATCTGCGTCGCGCGCGACCCGAACATGCGGCTGCGCGACATCGCCGAGTGCGTCGGGGTCACCGAGCGGTCGACTCAGCAGCTGGTCTTCGAGCTCGAAGAGGGCGGTTACCTGACCCGGCGCCGAGCTGGCCGCCGCAACGTCTACGAGGTGCACCCCGAGGCGACGCTGCCGCACTCGCTCGAGGGCGACGCCTCGGTCGCCGACCTCCTCGCCGCGCTCGACGCCAAACCGGGCGCCGCGGTCGAATGAGCTAGGGGTCGCCGGCCCACTCCTCGGCGAGCATGCCGTAGACCGCGCTGTCGAGATATCGCTCGCCGACCCGTTCGGCCTCGCGCAGCGTCCCCTCGTGGCGGAAGCCGAGTCGCTCCACGACGGCGCGGCTGCGCCGGTTGCCGACGGCGGCGCGGACCTCGACTCGGTTGAGCCCCCAGGCGCGCAGCGAGTGGTCGACCAGCGCGCCGACAGCGAGCGTCATCAGGCCCCGCCCCTCGTGCCGCTCGTCGAGCCAGTAGCCCAGCGCCGTCGAGCGGCGGCGCCAGTCCACACCCGTGTGGCCGACGACTCCGGCGATGGCGCCCGCCTCGACCAGAGCCGCCTGGAAGCCTTCGTTTGCCGCCAGCTGCGCCTCGGCCCGGCGGATGAAATCGACGGTGTCATCGAAGGACTGGGCCGCCGCCCAGTCCAGCCAGCGGGCGAGCCGGTCGCGGTTTCCTTCGATCAGGGCGTGCAGCTCGGGCGCGTCGGCTGCCCGAAGCGGCCGCAGGCAGGCGGCGTCGGAGATCTCCAGGCGTTCAGCCACCTTCGACGAGTTGGTCGAGCGTCCGGCCGCTGAGGAGCGACTCAGGCCGTTCGGCGACGACGTCGCTGCCGGGCCGGGCCTCCCCGTCGCGCCGCTTGATCAGCAGCCACTGCGGCTTGGCGCCCGGTCGGGTGCGCTGCAACGCGAAGCCGCCGCGCAGCTTCTCGCCATGGAGAACGAAGACCGCGTGGCCGCGCTCGAGCGCCTCCGGCCACGGGACCCGACTGCCCTGCTCGTAGGCGCCGCGGTCCCAGACGATCACGTGGCCGCCGTCAACCGTGCCCTCGAAGTCGTTGTAGGAGATCGAGTGGTCGGCCACCTCGACCGCCAGTCGCTTGACCGCCGGGTCCATCGACGGCCCCTTCGGCACCGCCCATGAGCGCATCACGCCCCCGACCTCCAGCCTCAGGTCGAAGTGGCGGGCGGTGGCGGCGTGCTCCTGGACGACGAAGGCGCCGGCGCTGACGCCGCGGACCGCGAACTGCTCGTGGCCCTCGACCTCGGCCGGCTCGGCCTCGACCTCGTCGACGCGGGCGGCCGGCGGGCCTTCCCGCAGGAAGCCGGCCAGCTCCGCGACGGCCCCATCGGGCCCCTCCGCGTGGACCCGGACGCTGCCGTCGTCTTCGTTGCGGACCCACCCCATGATCCCGAGCTCTCGCGCCCGCCGCACCGTCGCCTCGCGGTAGCCGACGCCCTGGGCCCGGCCGCGAACCACGGCCCGCACCGCGCGAGCGTCCCCGCCCTCTCCTCGTTTCGCCGGGACCACCGACGCAGCATCTCAAGCTGCGCCGCGGCCCGACCGATAGCCGAGGGGTGATCTTCGTCCTCTACGCCGTCGTCGCGCTGGCCGGGGCTGCCATCCACCTCTGGCGCCACCCCGAGCGCCGCGACCGCGCCACCGCGGTCGAGACGGTCCTCCTCTGGTGGATCGTCGTGGCGCTCGGCGTCGCGGGGATCGTCGGCGGCCTCTTCCACCTCTTCGACGGCCCCGAGGTGGCGCGAGAAATCGGCTTCACGCGGGGCGACGGTGGCTTCCAGACCGAGGTCGGGTTTGGCGACGTCGCGCTCGGAGTCGCCGCCGTCCTCTGCGTCTGGTTCCGCGACCGCTTCTGGCTCGCCGTCCTCGTCGTCGCGGCGATCTCGCTTTGGGGCGACGCCTACGGGCACGTCCACCAGGCCATCGTCAACGACAACCACGACGTCGACAACACCGGCCCCGTCCTCTACACCGACGTCCTCTTCCCACTCGTCGCGCTGCTGCTCTACGGCTACCGCGAGCGCCTGCGGCGAGGCGAGCCCGAGCGGGCCGACTAGCCGCGCTCGGCCAGCACCGCGGCCGGGTCCGGATAGGCGAACGAGCTGAGGCCGAGCCAGTCGGGCACGCTGCGCACCAGGTGCTCGGGGCCGCTGACCTTGACGCGCCGCGAGCGCATCGCGGCGCCGAGCTCCAGCTTGCCGAGCCACACCTCGGCCATCGCCCGCGCCTCGGCGTCGACCTCGAGGTCGACCGAGAAGCCGGGGTCCGAGAAGCAGATGTCGGCGCCGTCGTCCCGGGCGACGAGCCACCAGGCCCGCTTCCCCTCCTCGGCATCGCGGTAGCGGAAGAAGGTGACGAGCGGGTCCTTGGGCAGCCGCTCGACGCGGATGCTGCGCCGCATGTCCCACATCAGCAGCGCCGGGTCGGCCTCCTCGGCGCTGACCTCCCGCTTCAGATGGTCCCGGCTCCAGGTGCCCAGCGCGACGACCAGCGGCCCGAGCGCCTCGCCGGCAGGGGTCAGCCGGTAGGAGTTGCCGCGCTCGCCCTGGAGCGGCTCGCGGGTCAGCAGGCCGGCGCGCTCCAACTCGCGCAGGCGTTTGCTCAGCAGCGACGACGACATCCGCGGCACGCCGCGCTGAAGCTCGTTGAAGCGGGTGCTGCCCATCAGCAGCTCGCGCACGACGAGCAGCGTCCAGCGCTCGGTCAGGACCTCGGCGCCCTGGGCGACCGGGCAGAACTGTCCATAGCTCTCCGGCATCCCCAAGTCGAGTGTACGCGCCCAACTGCAGATCTTGAAGTTGATACGCGGCAGCCTTGGGCGTAGACATGGAGTCAAGCCCCGCGACGAAAGGAGCACCCCGATGACCCCGACTACCGCCAATCCCGAGCTGAAGGCCAAACACCGCGCGATGTGGGCGTCGGGCGACTCCCCCTCGATGGTCGAGACCTTCCTGCTGCCGCTCGGCCCCCGCCTGGTCGAGGCGGCCGGGATCGGGCCGGGCATGCGCGTCCTCGACGTCGCCTCCGGCACCGGCAACGCCGCGATCCCGGCGGCCCAGCGCGGCGCCCAGGTCGTCGCCAGCGACCTGACCCCGGAGCTGTTCGAGGCGGGTCGGGCCCGTGCCGCGGCCGAGGGCGTCGAGCTGGAGTGGGCCGAGGCGGACGCCGAGGACCTCCCGTTCGAGGACGCGAGCTTCGACGTCGTCATCTCCTCGATCGGGGTGATGTTCGCCCCACAGCACCAGGCGGCTGCCGACGAGCTGGTGCGGGTCTGCCGGCCGGGTGGGACGATCGGCCTGCTGAGCTGGACGCCCGAGGGAATGCTCGGAGCGCTGTTCCGCGCCATGGGCCCGTTCATGCCCTCGCCGCCGCCGGGGGCGCAGCCGCCGCCGTTGTGGGGCAGCGAGGAGCACCTGCGCGAGCTGTTCGGCGAGCGGGTCGAGTTCGAGACGCTCGAGCGCGAGATGCTGGACATCACCGCCTTCGAGCGGCCCGGCGACTACGGCGAGCACTTCAAGCAGCGCTACGGGCCGACGATCGCGGCCCGGGCCAACGCCGAGAAAGAGGGCCGCGCCGAGGAGTTCGACCGGGTGCTGGACGAGTTCTGCGAGGAGTGGAACCGCGGCGGCGCCGAGGGCGCACGCTTCGAGAAGGAGTACCTGATCGCGGTCGGGCGGAAGCGCTCGTGAGCGCCGCCCGGCAGCCGGGCTACGACGCGGTCGTGGTCGGCGCCCGCTGCGCCGGCACGCCGCTGGCGACCCGGCTCGCGCGGGCCGGGTGGTCCGTTCTGCTCGTCGACCGCGAGCCGCCGCCGGCCGACACCGTCTCGACGCACTACGTCTTCCCGAACACGCTGGCGCGGCTGCGCGAGCTGGGCGCGCTGGAGCGGATCGAGGCGCGGCATCGGCTCAATCCCCTGCGCTACTCGGTGCGCGTGCTCGGCGAAGAGGTCGAGGGCCCGTTCAGGCCGATCGAAGGCTTCGACGGCATGTGCGGCATCACGCGGCCCGTGCTCGACCAGGCGCTGCTCGACGTCGCGATCGAGGCCGGCACGGCGACCCGCTTCGGCGAGAAGGTGACGGGGCTGCTGGGCGGGGGCAGCGACGAGGACCCGGTACGCGGCGTCGTCCTCGAGGGCGGCGAGGAGATCGCGGCGCGCTGGGTCCTCGGCGCCGACGGCCGCGCCTCGACCGTCGCGAAGCTGCTCGGACTGCGCAAGGAGCGGGAGATCGCGGGCGAAATCGGGATCATGTACGCGTACTGGCGCGGCATGCGGGAGAGCGACCGCTTCCGCGTCGAGGCGCGCGAGACGGCGTCGCTCAGCTGGGGCCAGTGCGAGGACGACCTCTCGATCCTGATGCTCGGCGTGTCGGCCGAGCAGACCCGCGGCGACGCGGCGCGGCGCCAGCGCCTCTTCGTCGAGAGCCTCGACCAGTTCGACTGGTTCGACCCCGCTTCGATGGACGGCGCCGAGCAGGTCTCGCCGATCCGGGTGGCGCCCGAGACGATGCTGCGCGGCTTCTTCAGACGGGCGGCCGGGCCGGGCTGGGCCCTGGTCGGCGACGCCGGCCACTTCAAGCACCCCTCCACCGCCCAGGGGATCTCCGACGCGATCGAGCAGGCGGTCCACGTCGCCGACGCCCTGACTGGCGCCCAGGAGGACCTAAGCGGCTACGAAGCGTTGCGCGACGAGCGCGATCGCGACCACTACGAGTGGTC
>DASQDJ010000074.1:0-3960 GCA_035634215.1 Solirubrobacterales bacterium
AACTGCTCGGCGACGCTCACAGGCCGAGCAGGTCGAAGTGAACGGCGGCGACAGTGGCGCTGATGGAGTCGGCGCTCCGGGAGAGCAGGCCGACGCGGCACAGGTCCGCAACGGCCCGCTCGACAACATCCACCTGGTCGACCTCAGCGCTCAGCGTCGAGATCGTCAGAGACAGCGGGTAGGCGTCAAGGGTCAGACACAGGATGGCGCGTTGAACAGCGACCTGGCTGTGCCCGCGAGGCGTAGGCTGGGAGTGCATCGAGAGGTACCGCCTTTCGGTGCCGGGCCCCGGGCTGTTCCAAGCAGCGCCGGGGCCGCTTTATGCGATTGAGCGCCGAACGTAGACCTCCCGGCGGGCGGCATTTCGGCCCGAAATCGGCCCACTCGGCTACTGGCTGGGACCCAGCCAGGAACCGGAAAGGCGGCTATTTCCAGCGCTTCTCAGCGGCTGGGTTTGCGAAGTAGATAAGCCCCAAATCACCGCTTGGTCACTTGACCCCATCAGAGCGGGGTCAAGTGACCATGCGCGGAGGCGCGACCTTCCTAGAATCGGTCGTCATGAGCGAGGCGACGACGGTCGAGCTGGACGCCCAGTACCGGCAGCTGCGCGAGGAGTGCGGCATGGTCGACCGCTCCGGGCGCGGCAAGCTGCTGGTCGAGGGGCCGGACGCCCCCGAGTTCCTCCAAGGGCAGCTCACCAACGACGTCGAGGGCCTGGAGCCCGGCGAGGGATGCTACGCCGCGCTGCTCGACCGCAAGGCGAACATCCAGGCCGACATGCGGGTCCTGCGGCTCGCCGAGGGCGCCCTCTGGCTCGACACCGAGCCCGCGACGCGCGAGCTCGTCCACCGCCATCTGCGGACGTACAAGATCGGCCGCGAGGTCGACGTGGACGACGTCAGCGAGGAGCGGGCGATCGTCGCGCTGCTCGGCCCGCGCAGCGCCGAGATAGCGCGGACGGCCGCGCTGCCCGAGCACGCGAGCGAGGCGGCGCGCGTCGAGGGGGTCGAGTGCCTCGCGGTCGGGACCGACGCCGGCGTCGACCTGATCGCGGCCGCGACCGACGCCGAGCGCCTGCGCGAGGCGCTGGCCGATCGCGGCGCCGTCGAGGTCGGCGAGGAGGCGGCCGAGATCCTGCGGGTCGAGGCGGGGCGCCCGCGCCACGGCGTCGAGATGACGAGCGAGACGATGCCGGCGGAGGCGGGGATCGTCGAGCGCGCCGTGAGCTTCGAGAAGGGCTGCTACATCGGCCAGGAGCCGGTCGCCCGGCTCCACTACAAGGGCCGGCCCAACCGGCGCCTGCGCGGCCTGCGATTGAGCGCCCTGGCCGAGCTTGGGGCGACGCTGCGGCTCGCCGACAAGGAGGTCGGACGACTGGGCGGCGTCGCCCTCTCCCCCGCCCACGGGCCGATCGCGCTCGCGATCGTGCGGCGCGAGGCGGAGCCCGGCGCCGAGCTCGCCGTCGGCGAAGACGGCGTTAAGGCGACGGTCGTCGACCTCCCGTTCGGCGAGATTCCGCCCATGCGTCGCACGCTGGGGGGGTTGATGGCCGTGGCCGCGCTGGCCTTGGCCGGCTGCGGGACCGAGGAACACGCGAACGAGCCGCGGCCGCAACCGCCGACCCGGGTCAGCGTCACGGTCGGCGCGGACGAGGTGACGGTCGAACCGGGACGGATCGCGATCGGCCCCGAACCGAGCCAGCAGATCCCCCAGAACGTGGGCGCCGAGCAGCCGCCGGTGAGCGGTGACGCGCCGCTCGACGTCGTCCTCGTCGCCGCCAACCTCACCGACGTCGACTCGCGGCTGGAGGTGCGCGGGCCGCGGGCGGAGGCGACCTCCGGGCCGCTGTTCGCCAATGGGACGATCGACATGGAGACCACGCTGCCGACCGGCGTCTACACGATCAGCGCGGCCGACATCCCGGCCGCGAAGCCGGCGAGGCTCGTAGTCGGCCCGTTCCGCAGCTCCTCCGAGAACGACGTGCTGCTGCCCTAGAAGCGGCTCGCATATGCTCAGGACGTTTTGTTGGGGACGTCCTCCAGTCGCGTCCTGATCGCGACGCTCCTCGTCATGCTCCTGGCCCCGGCCGCAAGCGCCGGTGGGCAGGGCGGGGCCAGCTTCGAGTGGGGCATGCCGAGCCGCTTCGGCTGGAATCAAGACGAGCGCGGTCGCATCGTCGAGGCCCAGCCCCACGAGGTCCGGGAGGGGCCGTGGACGGTTTACCTGAGGGTCACCGGGCGTGCCTGCGCACCGGGGGCCGATCACGAGTGGCGTCGCGACGGCGAGGAGCTCGACGTCGAGCGGGTGGGGCCGTGCCGCTACGCCGCTCGCTTCCCGCGCGAGGGTGAGTACACGGTGCGGCTCGACGCGACCGACGGCGAGCGGCGTCTCAGCGGCGTGGAGCGCGTCGCCGTCGAGGACTGGCTGATCGTCTCGATCGGCGACTCGGTCGCCTCCGGCGAGGCGGTCCCGGACGTGCGCCATCCCCTTCGAGCCGTCTGGCAGAGCGTCCGCTGCCATCGCAGCGCCCGCTCCGCGCACGCGCTCGCGGCGAAGCTGATCGAGGCCGACGACCGCCACAGCTCGGTGACCTTCGTGCACCTCGCCTGCTCGGGCGCCGGGATCAGCCACGGCCTGCTCGGCCCCTACGACGGCGCCGTGCCAACCGAAGAGCCACCGCTCGAGCCGCAGGTCTCGGCGCTGCGCCGGATCGCGGCGACGCGACCGGTCGACGCCGTCCTCCTCAGCGCAGGCGCCAACGACACCCACTTCGGCGACGCCGCCCGCTTCTGCGCGACGCCGGCCCGCGACTGCTTCGAGAAGCTGCTGCCGCCAGGGTTCGGCGGCGCCGGCACCCGCACCCTGCGCGAGGAGCTGCGCCTGACCCTGCGCCGGCTGCCTGCCCTCTACCGCCGGCTCGCGCGAGCCATCTCCCCGGCCGGCGAGTCGCCGGAGGCCGGTTCGATCCCGCCGTCGCGCGTGTACGCGGTCGAGTACTTCGATCCGACCCGGGACGCACGCGGCGAGACCTGCGAGAAGGTGCTCGTCTCGGCCAGGGCGCACGAGCTGGAGCACACGCGACGGGAGCTCCTGGAGCCGATGAACGCGGCGCTGGCGACGGCCGCGCGGGCGAGCGGCTGGCGGCTCGTCGGCGGCGTGGCAAGGCTCTTCCGGCAACACGGCCTCTGCGCCGGGCCCCATGCCTGGGTCACCGACCTGCCGCGCTCCTTCGCGGAGCTCGGCGGCCCCTTCAAGGGGCGCTTCCTCGGCACCCTGCACCCCAACCGGGCGGGCCACGAGGCGACCGCGACGCTGATCGCGGCGGCGCTCGAGCAGGACCTGTATCCGGGCCGCGACTTCCCGCCCCGGCCGCTGCCGCCGGCCGACACAGGGGACGACGGGCGGGATGACGGCGGGCGGGGGCCACTCGCGACGCTGCGCGGGCTCCTCCTCTCGCCGCTCTCGCTCCTGCCCGCCCTGGTCGGCCTTGCCGGGGCGGCCCTCGGCTGGCTGCTCTGGCTCTGGCGGGAGAGCGTCTCGCCGTACCTGCTCGGCTTCGCCGCCGGGGCGCTCGTCCTGACGGCGTGGTCGAGGCGCGAAGGGGGAGGCGAGCCGCGGCTCTCGGGCCAGACCTTCGTCACCCTGGCGAGGACGGCGCGGCCCCTGCTGCTGCCGGTCCTCGTCGCGCTGCTGGTCGCGACCTCCGAGTCGCCGCAGCTCCTGCGCTTCGCCGCGGCGGCCGCGCTGCTGGTGGTCACCTGGAGGCTGATCGTCCAGCCGGAGGCGAAGAAGTCCGGCGAGGAGCCCCGCTGGCAGATGGACTTCGTCGGAAAGGTCGCGCTCAACACGCTGGTCGCCCTGGGGGTCGGCTTCGCGCTCGTCCTCCTCGCCAAGCTGGCCGGCCTGACCCACCCGTACTTCAGGGCGCTCGATGACGTCCCCTCCGGCCTCTTCCTCGTC
>DASQDJ010000075.1:0-1987 GCA_035634215.1 Solirubrobacterales bacterium
CAGCTTGGCGCGGGCGGTCCGGATGTCGTTCGCCCGCTTCAGCGCGTCCATTCTTTGGTCCAGCGACCGCTCCGGGGCGGCGGTTGAAGTCTTGACTGGGGCGGGCATCTGGGCGGCGAGTATAGCCGCGGGTCGGGGGTCCGCAAGACGATTCGAGCCAATTCCGACCAAATTCGCCTGTACCTCGAGTCGAGGTTGAGCCTAGGGCATTGGCGCGTACCGCTCAGCGAGGTCTGCGGCAATGCGATTGCCGGCCTTCGGGTCCCTGAAGCTCTCCGTCCCGATCGCCACCAGGGTCGCTCCAGCGGCCAGCATTTCCGCCGCGTCGGCGGCACCGGAGACGCCCCCCATCCCGACGATTGGCAGCGCGACGGCCGCCGCGACCGCCCGAAGCTGGGCGATCGCGATCGGTCGCACCGCCGGTCCCGACAGCCCGCCGTGGCCGGCCGCGATCCCGGGCGTTCCGGTCGCCGGATCGATCGCGCTGGCCTTCAGCGTGTTGATCAGCGAGACCGCGTCGGCTCCCCCCTCCTCCGCCGCGACCGCCACGTCCGCCGGGTTGGCGACGTTCGGCGTCAGCTTCACGATCAAAGGCTTCTCGGTCAGCGGCCGCAGCGCCTCCAGCAACGCTCTCGTCTCCGCCGGCTGCTCCCCAACGATCAGTCCCGAGTGGACATTGGGGCAGGACACGTTCAGCTCGATAGCGGCGACCTCGTCGCGCTCCCCCACGCCCTCCACCAACCGCGTGAACTCCTCAGCGCTCGTCCCCATCACCGAGACGATCAAAGGCACCGGCAGCTCCGCCAGCTGCGGCAGATCCTCGGCGAGAAAGCCCTCCAACCCCTTGTTGGGCAGCCCGATCGAGTTGATCATCCCGGCCGGCGTCTCCCAGATCCGCTGCGGCTCGTTGCCCGCCCGCGGCTCCAGCGTGATCGTCTTGCTAACGAATGCCGAAAACGGAAACTCATCGAGCAGCGCATCCCCATAGACCCGCCTGGCGGCTATCGCATCGAACGTCCCCGATGCGTTGATTACCGGGTGCTCTAGCTCTAGGCCGCAGAAATCGACGCTTGGCGCAAGCCGTCGTGGGCCGGCGGGTCCTGTCGCCGCAGGGGACCCACCCCCCCTTCCGGTAGCTAAAGCTTCCTCAGGGGGGGTCCCCCCTACGGCGCCACCCACCGGCAGATGCCGGATGACGGGACCATCTACACAGAGGCGGAGATAGCCATTGCCATTGGGTTTAGGCACCGCGCAGCCGTAACAGGCGCCGAAGCCGCACGCCATGGGAGCCTCATGGGCGAGCTCGCAGGCGACTCCGTGCGAGCTGCAAAGGGCAGCGACGGCGTCGAGCATCGGTGGCGGACCGCAGGAGTAGACGACAGCTGAGCCTGCATCATCGCCCTGCAGGAGCTGGGTCAGCAGGTCGGTGACGTAGCCGCGATGGCCGACGTGGCCGTCCTCGCTGGCCAGACCGACCTCGCAGCAGCGGAAGAGATCGTCCAAGCCACCGGAGTGGGTCTCGTCGCGGAAGCCCAGGAGCACACGGGTCGGAACGCCGCGTTCGCTGAAATGGCGGCGGAGGATCGCCAGTGGGGCAATGCCGATGCCGCCGCCGACAAGAATCGCCCCGGCGGCGCCCGGGGAGAGCTCGCGCGGAGAGGAGAAGCTGTTCCCGAGCGGGCCGTTGACCCATACGCGCTCGCCGGGCTGCAGGTCGCAGAGCCGGTCGGTGCCGGGGCCGATGCCCTCGATCAGGAAGTCGAGGCGTTGAGCGTCGCCACTGGACTCGCTTTCGGCGACGGAGAGCGCTCGCGGCAGGAACGGCCTTCCATCGCGCTCCTCCCACCGGGACTCCGCAGCCAGCATGTAGAACTGGCCCGGCAGCGGCGGCGGGCCCTCGCGGTCGAGCAGCGAGAAGAGGCGGTAGCCGCCGGAGGCCCGGCTCTCGACGAGCTCGCAGAGCCTCCGCCCGAAGGGCGCGAACTCT
>DASQDJ010000076.1:0-4435 GCA_035634215.1 Solirubrobacterales bacterium
CGGCGCCCGCGCGGCGACCCGCCACGACCACTTCTCGGGTCGGGCGCGGGCGAGCAGCTCGCGGGCGATCAGCGCCGCGCCGAGCGCCACCGCCCAGCCGAGCGCGATGTCGACCCAGTAGTGGTTGCCCGTGACCACGACCACCCAGGCGACGAGCAGCGGCCAGGCCGCCCAGAACGCCTTCAGGGCCGCGTTGCGGACCAGCTGGAAGCCGGTGGCGCCGATCATCAGCGCGAAGGCGCAGTGCAGGCTCGGCACGGCCGCGTAAGGGTTGATCAGCAGCTTGGCCAGCGCCGAGTCGTGGTTGACGCTGGAGTAATCGTTGATCGTGTCGACGAAGCCGTACTCGGGGAACATCCGCGGCGGCGCCGTCGGGTACAGCACGTAGCCGATCAGCGCGAGCCCCATCGCGGCCGCGAACATGTTGCGCACGAAGTAGAAGGACTCGTTGCGGAAGAAGTAGAGCCAGACGAAGAAGGCGAGGACGACCGCGAACTGGCTGTTCATGTAGACCTGGTTGGCGAAGTCCATCAGCCAGTCGACCGGCAGGAAGAAAGCCTGCAGGCTCGGCTCGAAGAAGGTGCCGGTGGCCCGCTCGGCGTCGATCACCTGCTGGCCGTGGGCGAAGGCGACCGACTTCTTGCCGTCGGCGATGCCCCGCACGATCTCGTAGCCGGTGTTGACGACCAGCACCAGGCCGACTTGGCGACCCAGGTCGCCCCAGCCATGGGGAAGCCGCGCTCCTATAGCCGCCAGCAGTCGAAGCATCCGGAGATTGTAGATCGGCCGATGGCGGGCGTCATCCGCCGCGACGATCCGGCTCAGCCCGGAAGGCCTGACTCAGCGAGGGGGGAAGGCGCGCACCGGCTTGAGGATCAAGGTGCGATGCCGGAGGCCAGGCCCCTTGAGCAGGATGTAGCGCCCGCTGCGCTTCACCCGCCGCATCAGCCGCCTTCCCTCTCGATTCAGCTTCACGAAGAGGGCTCGCTCCGTCTCGCCCGGGAGCCTGAAGCCCTCCCTGCCGATCAGGGCCCGGCGCTCCGAGCCGTCCGGGCGGGGGAACTGGGCGACGAGCTTGACGACGCCCCTGCAGGTCGCGTTATGGCAGTTGACGATGATCCGGGCGACGCCGGCTCGGACGTGGACGTTTGCTTGGGCGACCGCGATGGCGGCGCTGGCGTGCGCTTCCTCGCCGCCCCTCGTGGCCACGGCCGGCGGCGACGCCAGCGCAGTCACCGCGAGCGCGGCGAGCACGGCGGCCGCGGCCCCCTGCCGCCCCTGCGCTTTACGACGTATCGGCCCCATCTCTCAGCGCCCACATGCCCGCAAGCGGCAGACAAATAACTTTCCGGCGATGGCGTGGACGAGGCCGCGGAAGCAGCGGGTGCGGGCGATCCGCGACCGGCTGCGCGAGATGTACGGGCAGCCCGTCAACGAGCCGCACGGCCACCCGATCGCCGAGCTGATCAAGACCGTCCTCTCCCAGCACACCAACGATCGCAACCGCGACCGGGCGTTCGCGAGGCTGCGCGAGCGCTTCCCGACCTGGGAGGAGGTCCGGGACGCGCCGCTCGACGTGCTCGAGGAGGCGATCCGCCCGGGCGGCCTCGCCCGCCAGAAGGCGCCGCGCATCCAGGCGATCCTCGAGCGGCTCGGCGACCATCCGGACCTGGACTGGACCGCGACAGCGCCGCGCGAGGAGTCGCTCGAGTTCCTGCTCTCGCTGCCTGGGGTCGGCCGCAAAACGGCGGCCTGCGTGCTGATCTTCACCTGGGACATCCCCGAGATCCCGGTCGACGTCCACGTCCACAGGGTCGGCGGTCGGCTCGGGCTCTTCCCGGAAGGCGCCTCCTTCGAGCGCGCCCACGACGAGATGTTGGCTGTGGTGGACCCCGAGGACGCCTACGAGCTCCACGTCAACCTGATCCGCCACGGTCGTACGGTCTGCCGACCGAAACCGCGCTGCGGGGAGTGCGCGCTGCGGCGCATGTGTCCCTGGTACCGTGCCCGGCGCGAAATGAGCGCGGAGCCCACCCCATGAGCAAGAAGACCTTCGTCACCTTCGGCCTCCTGGTCCTCTTCCTGGCGGTGCTGATCCCGTGGCTCGCCTTCCGCGCCGACGGGGAGTCCGCGCCGGAAGCCCACGTGCCGAGCGAACTCGAGGACGCCAAGGCCCTCTTCGACGTCAACTGCGGCAACTGCCACACGCTCTACGCGGCCGAGACCGACGGCAACTTCGGCCCCGACCTCGACGACCTGCTCGCCCCGGCCGGCCCCCCGGAAGGCGGCAGCGCCGAGACGACGATCAAAACGAACAAGAGCCGCGTCCTCGCCGCGATCGAAGACGGCGTCGACTCGACCACCGAGCCGGGCCGCATGCCGGCCGGCATCCTCAGCGGCGACCAGGCCGAAGAAGTGGCCGAGTTCGTCGCCCGCACCGCCGGCCAGGGCTAGCCGCCCCAGCCGGCAGTCGAGCTCCGCCTAGCGGTGGAACCGCAAGGCGCTGAAGACGCCCGCGTGATCTGAATTCCAGAAACCGTTCACGGGCAGCAGCCCCGTGACCAGCGAGCTCTGCAGTGTGATCAGCTCCGGCGCGTTCGTCATCACGTGGTCGACCTGGTGGTCGAAGTCGCCGACCTCGCCGCCCGCTCCGACCGCCAGCAGCGGCGAGTCGAGGCAGCAGCTGAGCGGGTCGCTCGTGCCGCGGGAGACGAACCCGGCAGCGAGCAGCGCCAGGTAGGCCGGTCGGTCTTTGGGCTCGACCGTGTCGTCGTCGGAGTTGAGGTCCCCGACGAGGACGACGGGCAGGTCGCCGGTCGCGGGCCCGCCCGGCGCCACCAGCTCAGCCGCCTGCGCGGCGCGGATGTTCGGCTCGAACGCCTCCAGGTGGGTGTTGACGAAGCGGAACGGCTTGCTGCCGCGCACCCGGGCGTCGGTCGCGGTCCAGCCGCGTTTGACGCTGATGGGCTGGCCGGCTACCGACAGTGGCAGCAGCGTTTTGAAGTTGCCGCCCTGCTCGTTCCAGGTGTGGACGCCGCCGCTGCTCCTGGCGAGGATCACGTCGCGCATCGTCAGGCGGCCGATCACCTCGGCGTTGGCCAGTTCGCCGCCCGGCCCGTCGCCAGCGACGTTGTTGGCGTCAGCGGGCGCTTCCAGGTCGAACTCGTCCTGGACGACCACCACCCGGTACTGGACCTTGCCGTTGCCCTCGTTCAGCTCGTCGAGCAGCAGCTGCAGGTAGTCGAGGGTCAGCGCCTGCCCGGCGGGCGTTATCGGCGTCGTCCGCCACAGCGCCACCTCCTGCAGGCCGACCAGGTCGGGCTGCGTGGCGAGGATCTCGTCCGCCAGGCCCTCGGCCCTGGTCGGGAAGTCGTTGGCTAGCACCTGGCGCAGGATCGCCCCGTTGGCCGCGACCGCCTGGCTCAGGGTTTTCGCCGCGATCGCGGGGCCTAGGTCCGCCCCGAGGTAGAGGTTGCGGGTCATCACGTTGACGACCTTGCCCTTGCCGTTGTCGTGCTGGCCGGCGGGGAGCGCGGAGCGGTTGCCGGCGGGACCGGCGGACTGCTTGGCTGCGGCGGCGCCGGGTACGAGCAATGAGACGAGCAGGACGGCGACGAGCGCGACGAGGCTGCGGCCGGCCTGGGTGCGAGCGCGGATCAAGTCGATCTCCTCCTTCTTCGGAACCCAGTGCTCCCGGATACCCGCTTCCGGGGGCACTTGCAATCGGAGGAAAACTTGCCATACTGCGACTTAGATTTTCGTAGTCAACGACAAAACCCCTGGAGGTAGCGAGAAAGTGGCAAAGACGATCGGGATCGACCTCGGCACGACCAACTCATGTGTCGCCGTGATGGAGGGCGGCGAGCCGACCGTGCTCGAGAACTCCGAGGGGGGTCGCACCACTCCGTCGGTCGTCGCCTTCGCCGATTCCGGCGACCGCCTCGTCGGCACCGTCGCCAAACGCCAGGCCGTGATGAACCCCGAGAACACGATCTTCTCGATCAAGCGCTTCATGGGGCGCAAGGAGTCCGAAGTCAAAGAGGAGGAGACGATCGTCCCCTACAGCGTCGTCGCCGGCCCCAACGGCGACGTCCGGGTCGACGTGCGCGACAAGCAGTACAGCCCGCCCGAGATCAGCGCGATGATCCTGCAGAAGCTGAAAGCCGACGCGGAAGCGAAGCTCGGCGACACGGTCGACAGCGCCGTGATCACCGTCCCCGCCTACTTCAACGACGACCAGCGGCAGGCGACCAAGGACGCCGGCAAGATCGCCGGCCTCGAGGTGAAGCGGATCATCAACGAGCCGACCGCCGCCTCGCTCGCCTACGGCCTCGACAAAGAGGAGGCCGACCACACGATCCTCGTCTTCGACCTCGGCGGCGGCACCTTCGACGTCTCGGTGCTGGAAATCGGCGACGGCGTCTTCGAGGTGAAG
>DASQDJ010000077.1:0-1516 GCA_035634215.1 Solirubrobacterales bacterium
AGGATCCACCTGCCAGAGGACCGCCGCCAGCGCCGCGCCGCGATGCTCGGAATCGCGATCGGGGTCGCGATCGGCTACGTCCTGATCAGCCGCGTCGTCCCCCACGACGAACTGCAGCACGTCCTCGAGGACGTCGCCAACGCCCTCGGCGGCTGGACGTACCTGTTCGCCGGGATCTTCGCCTTTGCCGAGACCGGCGCCTTCGTCGGGCTGGTGCTTCCGGGCGAGACCCTGCTCCTGGTCGCCGGGGCGGTCGCCGGGCAGGGCGTGATCGACGTCTACATCCTGATCGCGATCGCCTGGTTCGCCGCCTGGGCGGGGGACACGACCAGCTTCGTGATCGGCCGGCGGCTTGGTCGCGGCTTCATCCTCCGGCATGGGCCGCGCGTCGGCGTCACCCACGAGCGCTTCGAGCAGGTCGAGGACTACTTCGCCAAGCACGGCGGCAAGACCGTCTTCTTCGGGCGCTTCATCGGCTTCGTCCGCGCCCTCGCCCCGTTCGTCGCCGGCAGCTCCGGGATGCCGTACCGGACCTTCCTCCCCTCCAGCATCCTCGGCGCCGGGATCCTCAACTCGATCATGATCCTGCTCGGGTACGCCTTCTCGCGCAGCATCGACACCGCCGCCCAGTACGCCGGGCGCGGCGCCTTCCTGCTCGGCACGCTGCTCTTCGTCGTCGTCGGGTCGATCTACCTCTACCGCCGCTTGCGGGTCGAGGAGAACCGCCGGGAGGCGGTGCGCTGGATGGAGGGCCACGCCGCGACGCGCTGGCTGGTCGTGCTCGTGCGCCGCTTCCAGCCGCAGCTCCGCTTCCTCTGGAATCGCGTCACGCCCGGCGGCACCTTCGGCCTCGAGTTCACGTCGCTGATGGCGATCCTCGCCGTCGCCGGCTTCGTCGTCGTCGGCTACACCGCGATCGTCAGCGGCGACTCCGGCCCGACCCCCGGCGACGTCACCGCGTTCGACGTGGCCGGGGAGCTGCGAGCCGGTTGGCTCGTCGACGCGGCCAAGGCGGTGACGACGCTGGGGTCCCTCGCCCTGGTGTTGCCGCTCGCGGCGCTCTGCGGCCTGCTCCTCGCCTGGCGGCGGCGCTGGGCCGAGCTGGGGGTGCTGGTGGCCGGCCTCGGCCTCACCTACGCCGGAGTGCATGAGTTGAAGGACGCCGTCGACCGGCCCCGGCCCGAGGGCGGCCTCGTCGACGTCTCCGGCTCCTCGTTCCCGAGCGCCCACGCCGCCTACTCGACCTTCTACGTCTGGCTCGCGGTGACGATCGTGATGCGGCTGCGGGCGGGGATGGCGCGTGGCGCCCTCGTCGTCTCCGTCGGGATCGCCATGGCGGCGCTGGTCGGGCTCTCCCGCGTCTATCTCGACGTCCACTACCTCAGCGATGTCAACGCCGGCTGGGCGCTCGGCGCGGCGGCCTTCTCGCTCTGCGCCGCCGTGGCGCTCGTCGTCACCACGGTCCGCTCTTCGGACGGGCGCGTGCGACAGAATGAGCCCGATGCCGCTCCTGCTG
>DASQDJ010000078.1:0-7726 GCA_035634215.1 Solirubrobacterales bacterium
CCGAGGTAGGGCATCACCGCCATGTAGATCAGCTCCGGGAGGAATTCCTCGCCGCGCTCGATCGCTCCCGCTTCGACCTTGACGACGAGCATCCGGTAGACCGCCCCGGCGGCGATTTCGGCCGTGGCGCGCGAGCGGCGCGGCCCGGGCGTGCCGTTGCGGCGCGGGTCCTCGTCGAGCAGGTCGGCGAAGCGCTGCACGATCCGGTCGCGGCGCTCCAGCGCCTCGCGACCGGCCCCGTTGACCGCGACCAGGAGCAGCCGCGCCCGCGGCGGGTCCTCTTGGAGGAACCGCATCATCGCGAAGCCAGCCGCCCAGATTCGGTCGTGCCAGCCGACCGCGCCGGCATAGGCGGGCCACAGCCGCCCCCAGAAGTCGGCCGCGACCTCGTCGTGGGCGCGGAGGAACCCCTCGGCCGGGTCGCCGCCGCTCTCGGCGCCGTTCAACCGCGGCAAGGCGACCCGCTGCCCGTTCTCGCCGCGCGCGCTCCTCGAGCCAGGACCGCAGTCAGGCTGCCAGTCGCGCCTCCGCCTCCTCGGCGGCTCGCCCGGCCTCCATCTCCCCCATGTACGGCGTCAGCGTGACCTGCAGCATCTCCGGCAGCAGCGCCTTCAGGTCGTCGACGCGATCCGCGGCCAGGCGCTGATGGATCAGCCAGGCCAGGCCGCCCGCGATCGCTACCTCGAGCCCGTCCGGCAGTCGCGCCGTGCGGGGGTTGAGGTCCCGCCCCTCGCGCAACCGCGGCGCGACGCTCTCCAGCGCCTCCTGGTAGCGGAGAAGAGCCGTGGTGCCGGCCGCCTGAGCCTCGACGAGGCAGAGCTTCGCGCGGGCGGGCTCCGCGACGACCATGTCGAGCAGCACCTCCAGCCCGGTCGCGATCTGCTCCGGCCACGGCCGCCCCCGGTCGACCAGCTCGGCGAAGACCTGGCGTGCCGCCGCGACGCTCTCGTCGAAGGCGGCAAGGAAGCAGGCTTCCTTGTCTTCGAAGTGCTCGTAGAAGGTCGAGAGGGCGACGCGCGCTCGCTTCGCGATCGCTTCGATCGTCATGCCGCGATAGCCCTTCTCGGCGGCCAGATCGGCGACCGCCGTCAGGATCCGCTCGCGCTGGCTCTGGGCGACGAGGTCGGGCGGCGGCGCCAGGTCCCGACCGCTCGGCAGCGCCGAAAGCCGCTCCGAGAGGGGCCGCGAATCGCTCATACCGACAAGATACCCGGACGTTCACCTGATGTCTACCCCCCTTCTTTCCAAAAAAGGGCGATTTTTAGACACGCCTGTCTTTGAAAGCTGGTATATCTGAACAGAAGGTCTCTGTTTTCGGACAGAAAGGGTGCGATGTCGGAAGTTCTCTCCTTCCCCGGCGGCCGGCGGCGCGCCCCCTCCTACGACCGGATCCTCGCGGCCGTCCTGGTCGCCAGCGGCGAGCTCGGCTACGAGCAGGTGTCGGTCAAGGACGTGCTCGAGCGCGCCGGCGTCAGCCGCGCCACCTTCTACAAGCACTTCGAAGACAAGGAGGCCTGTTTCGTCCAGGCCCACGGCGGCGCCTGCGAATGGCTCCACGAGCGACTGCTGGGCGCCGCGAAGCGCGGAGCGACCTGCCGCGAGGGGCTGCGGGCGGCGCTCGCCGAGCTGCTCGAGTTCTGCGCCGACCAGCCGGCGATCGCCAAGGCGGTCATCGTCGAGGTCCACGCGGCCGGGCCGCGCGCGCTCGCGCAACGTGAGGATTTGATGGAGCGCCTCTCCCGCGCCTTGGACGGCGCGCGCCGCGAGATTCCCTCTCGCCAAGCTCCACCTCCTGTGACGTCGCCTTTCATGGTAGGGGCTATCGACACTCTCGTGGCGGCGAAATTGATGGACGGCGACGCCGCGGGCGCCCCCGAGCTGCTGCCGGGCCTCCTCTACTTCGTCGTCAAGCCGTACTTCGGGGAGGAGGCCGCCTGGGAAGAGATGACGTCGGCGCCGGTCGCCCAGTGGCACGCCCGTCGCGACGCCGCCGGGGCCAGCTAAGCGGGCTGGAACGGGTTCTCGACCCGGACTCCGCCGTAGTCCTGGCCAGCGCTCAGGTCCTCGGAGAGGACGGTCTCGCAGCCGAGCGAACGGGCCGCCTCGAGGATCGCGGCGTCCCAGTAGGAGATGCCGAAGCGGTGCCGGCTCGCCATCGCGGCCCGCATGATCGGCAACGTGACGTCGGCGACGGTGAAGCGCAGGAACGACTCGACCAGCTTCGCCGCCTGCTCGTGGGTGAGCGGATCGGGACGGGTCGCGCGGGTCGCCTGGACGTAGAACTCCTGGAGGACCTGCACCGAGAGGGACAGATCGCGCTCGCTCAGCAGGCCGCGTGCGCGCTGCGCCTTGTGCCGCTCTTCCGGGTCGCGCGACAGGGCGTAGAGCAGGACGTTCGTGTCAACGAACCGCACGCCCGTGGACCTCGTCGCGATCCAGCCGGTCGCCCCCGCGGAAAGCCTGTATCTCGGCCAGCACCTGGTCCTGCTGGGCTTCGAGGCGGACGAACTCCGACTCGCGCTCGGTGAGCGAGCGCAGATAGCCCGAGACGAGAGCGCTCACCGAGCTGCCCTCCTCGGCGGCGCGGATCCTCGCCTGCCGGTAGACCTCGTCGGGGACGGAGACCGTGACGTTTTTCACAGTCTCACAGTATCACAGAAACACAGACGCTTTAGAGCGGGATGTTGCCGTGCTTGCGCTTCGGCTGGTCGACGCGCTTGCTCTCCAGCATGCGCAGCGCCCGGATCAGCTTCGGCCGGGTCTGGCGCGGCTCGATCACGTCGTCGATGTAGCCGCGCTCGGCCGCCGAGTAGGGGTTAGCGAAGTGGGCCTTGTAGTCGTCGATCAGCTTCTGGCGCCGCTCGTCGGGGGTCGGCGAGGAGGCGATGTCCTTGCGGTAGATGATGTTGACCGCGCCCTCGGGGCCCATCACGGCGACCTCGGCGGTCGGCCAGGCGACGTTGAAGTCGGCCAGCATGTGCTTGGAGTTCATGACGTCGTAGGCGCCGCCGTAGGCCTTGCGGGTGACGACGGTGAGCTTGGGCACGGTCGCCTCAGTGAAGGCGTAGAGCAGCTTGGCCCCGTGGCGGATGATCCCGTTCCACTCCTGGTCGGTGCCGGGCAGGAAGCCGGGCACGTCGGTGAAGGTGAGGATTGGGACGTTGTAGGCATCGCAGGTGCGGACGAAGCGCGCCGCCTTCTCGGAGGCCTCGATGTCGAGCACGCCGGCCAGGTGGGCGGGCTGGTTGCCGACCACGCCGACGGGATAGCCGTCGAGCCGCGAGAAACCGCAGACGATGTTCTTGGCGAAGTGCTCGTGGACCTCGAAGAACTCCTCGTCGTCGACGATGCGTGCGATGACCTCGCGCATGTCGTAGGGCTTGGAGGGGTCGTCGGGAACGATCGTGTCGAGCTCCTCGTCTTCGCGATCCGGGTCGTCGGAGGGCGCGAAGCGCGGCGGCGCCTCGAGGTTGTTGGAGGGGAGAAAGCTGAGCAGGTAGCGGACGTCCTCGAGGCAGCTCTCCTCGTCCTCGGCGGCGAAGTGGGCGACGCCGGACTTGCTGTTGTGGCTCATCGCCCCGCCCAGCTCCTCGAACTCGACCTCCTCGCCGGTCACCGTCTTGATCACTTCCGGGCCGGTGATGAACATGTGGGAGGTCTCTTTGACCATGAAGATGAAGTCGGTCATCGCCGGCGAGTAGACGGCGCCGCCGGCGCAGGGGCCCATGATCAAGCTGATCTGGGGGATGACGCCCGAGCATCTGACGTTGCGGACGAAGACGTCGCCGTAGGCCCCGAGCGAGACGACCCCCTCCTGGATGCGGGCGCCGCCGGAGTCGTTGATGCCGATCACCGGCGCCCCGACCTGGGCGGCGAGGTCCATCAACTTGCACATCTTCTCCGCCATCACCTCGCCGAGGCTGCCGCCGAAGACGGTGAAGTCCTGCGAGAAGACGAAGACGGTGCGGCCGTCGATCGTGCCGTGACCGGTGACGACGGCGTCGCCCCAGGGCCGGTTCTTCTGCATCTCGAAGTCGTAGGTGCGGTGGCGGACGAAGGTGTCCAGCTCCTCGAAGGAGCCGGGGTCGAGCAGCTTCTCGACTCGCTCCCGCGCGGTCATCTTGCCCTTCGCGTGCTGCTTCTCGACGGCCTTCTCGGAGGCCGAATGGATCGCCGCCTCGCGCAGCTCGCGCAGGTAGGCGAGCTTCTCGTCGTGGGTTTCCGGGTTGCGCTCTCGCATCGCGGCGCGGGAGTCTATTCAGCGCGTTCGGCTTTTGCCTGGCCTCGCGAGACGAAGAGTGAACGCGGCGCCGCGGACGCCGAAGGGCCCGCCGGAGCGGGCCCTTCGAGCGCTTCGTTCGTGCGAGGAAGCTCTAGAACTCGGCGCAGATCGCGTAGGCCTCGACCGACCAGATGCTGGCCTCGGTGCCAACCTCGCGCGCGGTCACGCTCCAAGCCGTGCGTTTGCCGTCCGCGCCCGCGATCGGGGCCGATTCGACGATCGAGATCGATTCGAACGCCTCCGAGACGATTTTCTCGCCGCCGCCGATGACCTGCTTGCCCGCCGGGCATTCGGCTTTCGCGGTCTTCGGGCTCTCCGAATCGCTGGCGCTCGCTTTGGTCACGTAGGACACGTCCTTGACCAGCTGCGCGCTGAAGGTTGGCGCCAGCTTGCCGGCGGTCACCGCGCCGTCGGCGATCTTGCCGGCCGTCACCGAGTCCGCGGCCAGCTTGTCGCTCGTCACCGCGCCGTTCTTCAGCTTGCCGCTCGTGACCACGCCGCCGCCGAGGTCGGCGGAGCGGACGCCGCCGTCGGCGAGTTGGGTCGAGCCCACCGCCCCACTGCCGATCTTGCGGCCGGTGACCGCGCCGTTGCGAATCTTGGCGGCGGTGACCGCGCCGTTGCGCAGTTTCTGCGTGGTCACCAGGCCCTTGGCCAGGTGCCTCGTCTTGACGGACTTCTTGGGCAACATCGCCGTCGCCGCGTAGGCGCCGCTGCCGAGGGCGACGAAGAGCGCCACGCAGGCCACCAGGTTGGCGAAGGACAGGTGCTTCTTCAGGTGCTTCACGTCAATCTCCCTTCCGGGCGCCACGCCCGGGCTCGTTTGCGCGTTGCCGCTAAGCGCTGCCGAAAGGCTGCTTCTGCGGCACGGCCAGGCGGTCCAGGAAGCGCTCGAGGTCGTCGACGCGGAGCCCGGTCTCCTCCTCGTCCGCGCGGATCTCGACTCGCGTCCCGAATCCCTTCTCGGCCATCGTCACCTCAACACCCTCGACGGCCCGGAGAAGCTCTTCCAGCTCAGGTTCGGACTTCATCAGAGTGCGCGACGCCTCGATCATTAGTGCCGGGTTCGGCCGCAGCTTCGCTCCTCCTCCCCGCAGATTGCGCCTGGGACGGACCGTTCAGGGGGGAGAGACCTCGCGCATCCGACATCAACCCCCTTCAGGTGTGGTCAATGTCGGATGCGCGAGCGGCCAAAGCGTGGGACCTGGCAAGACGCCAGCACGGGATCGTGGCGCGGCGGCAGCTCTTGGCACTGGGGTTCAGCAAGCGTGCGATCGAGCAGCGGATCGTGCGGGGAAGGCTTCACGTCGTCATGCGCGGCATCTACGCGGTCGGCTGGCCAGGAATGACCAGCGAGCGGCGCTGGATGGCCGCGGTGCTGGCCTGTGGAGAGGAAGCGATGCTGAGCCACCGGAGCGCCGCGGCCCTCTGGGAGATCGGCACCGAGTCACGCGGCCGGATCGACATCACGGTGAGGCGTCATACCGAGCTCGGGCGCGCTGGTCTGCGAGTGCACAGGCGACCGGCAACTCGGGCGGAGGACGTCGGGTGTTGCCAGGGCATTCCGGTCACCGCTCCCGTTCGCACCCTGATTGACCTGGCGACCGAGCTCAGCCCGACGGCCCTGGAGCGGGCGGTCAATGAGACCGACAAACGAAACCTCATCGATCCGGAGAGGCTGCGCCTGCGGCTGGGCGACCATGCCGGCGAGCCGGGCGTCCGCATCCTCCGCCGACTCCTCGACAAGCGCACGTTTCGGCTCTCTGACTCAGATCTCGAGATCTTCTTTCGCCCGATAGCCGCCGCGGCCGGCCTCCCACCGCCGCTGACGAAACACGTCGTCAACGGCTGGGAAGTGGACTTCTACTGGCCTGACCTCGGCCTGGTCGTGGAGACCGACGGCTTGCGCTACCACCGGACGCCGTCAGCGCAGGCCCGCGATGCGAAACGCGATCGCACCCATGTCCTGGCCGGGATGAGCCCGCTTCGCTTCACGCACTTCGAGATCAGGTACGAACCGGCGCATGTAGAGGCCGCGCTCGTGCGCGCAGCTTCGATGCTCTGCACGCGAAGTCAGAGTTGACCACCGCCGGGTGTGGTCAAAGCAGCAAACGCGAGTTAGGGACAGGCGGGGGCGGCTCTCCTGGCACTTAAAAGAACGCGCCGCCGCGGTACTCGCCGAAGACGTCGCGCATCGCGCCGCAGACCTCGCCGATCGAGGCGCCTGAGGCGAGCGCGGCGCGGATCGGGTGCAGCAGGTTGCCGTCGCCGCGGGCGACGTCGCGCAGCTTGTCGAGCCCCTCCTCGACGCCGGCCTGGTCGCGCGTTTCCTTGAAAGTCCGCAGCCGGGTGAGTTGGCGCTGCTCGGCCTCCGGGTCAACGCGCAGGATGTCGACGTCGTCGACCTGGTCGGTGACGTACTTGTTGACGCCGACGACGATGTCCTGGCCGCTCTTGTAGCGCTCGTGGTAGGAGTGAGCCGACTCCTCGATCTCGCGCTGCATGAACTCGAGCGCCTCGACCGAGCCGCCGAGCTCCTCGACCTTCGTCATCAGCTCCGTGGCGCGCGATTCGATCTCGTCGGTCAGCGACTCGACGAAGTAGGAGCCGGCGAAGGGGTCGACGGTGTCGGAGGCGCCCGACTCGTGGGCGAGCACCTGCTGGGTGCGCAGGGCGATCCGCGCCGAGCGCTCGGTCGGCAGCGCCAGCGCCTCGTCGAAGCCGTTCGTGTGCAGGCTCTGCGTGCCGCCGCAGACCGCCGCAAAGCCCTGCAGGGCGACGCGAATGATGTTGACCTCGGGCTGCTGCGCTTGCAGCGTCACGCCGCCGGTCTGGGTGTGGAAGCGGATCTTCATCGAGCTTGGGTTCTCTGCCCCGAAGCGGTCGCGGACGATCTCCGCCCACATCCGCCGCACGGCGCGGACCTTGGCGACCTCCTGGAAGACGTTGTTGTGGCCGTTGAAGAAGAAGGCGAGCCGCGGCGCGAACTCGTCGATCTTCAGGCCGCGCTCCAGCGCCGCCTCGACGTAGGCGATCGCGTTGGAGAGCGTGAAGGCGACCTCCTGGACGGCCGAGCAGCCCTTCTCGCGGATGTGGTAGCCGGAGATCGAGATCGTGTTCCATTTCGGCACCTTCTCGCGGCAGTACTCGAAGATGTCCGTGGTGAGACGCATGGTCGGCTCCGGCGGGTAGATGTAGTTGCCTCGCGCCATGTACTCCTTGAGCACGTCGTTCTGGACTGTGCCGCGCAGCTTCTCGGAGGGGACGCCCTGGTCCTCGCCGACCAGCTCGTAGAGCAGCAGCAGGATCGCCGCCGGCGCGTTGATCGTCATCGAGGTCGACACCTGGTCGAGCGGGATCTGGTCGAAGCAGATCCGCATGTCCTCGATCGTGTCGATCGGGACGCCGGTGCGGCCGACCTCGCCGTTGCAGAGCGGGTCGTCG
>DASQDJ010000079.1:0-10127 GCA_035634215.1 Solirubrobacterales bacterium
CAGCCGAGCTCGCCCCGCGGCGACTCGATCGAGTAGTAGATCTCGCCCGGCGGCACGCGGTAGCCCTCGGTGACGAGCTTGAACAGGTGGATCAACGACTCCATCGAGGTCGACAGCTCCGAGCGCGGCGGCAGCACGTACTTGCGATCGTCGGCGATGTGCGGGCCCTCGGGCAGCGCGTCGAGCGCCTGCTCGACGATCCGCACCGACTCGACCATCTCGGCCAGCCGCACCCGGTAGCGGTCGTAGTTGTCGCCGACCGTCCCGACCGGGATCTTGAAGTCCATCTCGGGGTAGGCGAGGTAGTCGAAGGCCTTGCGCAGGTCCCACGGCTCGCCCGCGGCGCGCAGCAGCGGCCCGGTCACGCCCAGCTCCAGCAGCCGCTCGCGCGAGACGATGCCGACGTTCTTGGTGCGAGAGAGGAAGACCTCGTTGCGGTCGAGCAGGTCCTCGTACTGGCCGACCCGCACGGGCATGTCGGCGATGAACTCGCGCAGCTTCGCCTCGAAGCCGAGCGGGATGTCCTCGATCACGCCGCCGACCTGGAAGTAGCGCGTGTGCATGCGCTGCCCGGTCGCCATCTCGAACAGGTCGAGGATCTTGTCGCGCTCGCGGAAGCAGTACCAGAGCATCGAGATCGCCCCGAGGTCGAGCGCCGTCGTCCCCAGCCAGACGAGGTGCGAGTGGATGCGGTTCAGCTCGATGAAGATCGTCCGCAGGTACTTGGCGCGCGGCGGGATCTCCAGGTCGACCAGCCGCTCGACCGCGCCGCAGAACGCCTCCATCTGGAAGAAGTAGGAGACGTAGTCCATCCGCTCGACGAAGGGGATGACCTTCCAGTAGGCGTTCGCCTCGCAGGACTTTTCGATCCCGGTGTGGACGTAGCCGATCACCGGCTTCAGCTCCCTGACCATCTCGCCCTCGAGGTCGACGACGAGCCGCAGCACCCCGTGGGTGGCCGGGTGGTGCGGCCCGATGTTGATCGTCATGACCTCGGAATCGAGGTCGTGGCCCGCGGGTCCTGTCGCGGCGGCGTCCCCCATGTGCTCGGACGCAGAGCGTCCTCCGCTATGCGGGTCCCCCGCCACCGTGCCACCCGCGGGAGAGATGTCGGCGGCCGACTTAGCCATAAGCGCGTTCGTTGTAGGTGAAGCGAACCGGCTCGCCACCGACCGGGAAGTCGCGGCGCTGCGGCCAGCCGACGTAGTCGTCGGGCATCAGGATGCGCCGCAGGTCGGGGTGACCCCTGAAGACGATCCCGAAGAAGTCGAAGACTTCGCGCTCCTGGAACTCGGCGGTGGGAAACAGCTCGACGCAGGAGTCGATCTCGGGCAGCGCCTCGGCGTTGCCGTTCGCGGCCGGGTCGGCAAGCATCGCCTTGACGCGCAGCCGCTCCACGCGATCTCGGTTCAGAAGCTCGTAGTGGACGCCGAAGCGGGGGGTAGCAGGCAGGTAGTCCACCGCATGGAGGCTGGAGAGGAAGCCGTATTCCTGGCCCGGTGCCTGCCGCAGCCAGGTCAGCACGGCGACGATCTGCGCCGGGTCGACGATCAGCGCCGCCTGACCGCGGTCGAAGCTGGTGTCGAGAATGGCGCCGGGGTGGTGCTGCTCGATCTCGCCCCGGATCAGCTCCAGTCCGGGGGCGTCAGGCACCGACCGGCTCCTTGGCGATCAGCGTGCGTGCGCGCTCGTAGGCCTCGGCCGCCTCGCCGCTCGGTTCGCTGCGCGGGCCGCCACGCGCCCACTCCTCGCTGCCGCGCGCGTTGTAGCGCTGGCGCCAGCCCGGGTCGGGGTTGCCCATGATCTTGCGCTGCAGCTTGGTGAAGCCGTAGAGGACCGCCTCGGGCCGCGGCGGGCAACCCGGCACGTATATGTCCACCGGCATGAACTTGTCGGCGCCCTGGACGACGGCGTAGTTGGAGAACATCCCGGCCGAGGAGGAGCAGGCGCCCATCGCCATCACCCATTTCGGCTCCAGCATCTGGTCGTAGAGGCGGCGGACGACCGGCGCCATCTTGATCGAGACGCGGCCCGAGAGGATGATCAGGTCGGCCTGGCGCGGCGAGGCACGCAGCGCCTCGGCACCGAACCGCGCCAGGTCGTAGCGCGCGGTGACGATCGAGATCGGCGCCTCGATCGCGCAGCAGGCGAGCCCGAAGGTGAGTGGGAACATCGAGTTGGCGCGCGCCCAGCCGAGCATCTTGTCGAGGTTGGTCATCACGACCCGCTCCTCGACGTAGCGCTCCAGCTCCTCCCCTTCGAGGTCGCCGCGCAGCATGTCGCGGGCGCGCAGCTGCCGCTCGCGCATCGTCGTCCGCTCGGCAGCGGCGCCCTCGCCGGCCTTCTGGCGCCTCACCTCCAATCGAGCGCCCCCTTCCGCCACACGTAGACGAAGGCGACGAGCAGCAGGACGACGAAGACGACCAGCTCGCCGAGCACGAAGAGGCTGTCGGCGTCGTTGAGGATGACCCCGATCGGATAGAGGAAGACGACCTCTATGTCGAAGAGGATGAAGAGCATCGCGATCAAGTAGAAGGTCACCCCGAAGCGCAGCCCGTGCGAGGCGTCGACGGGTATCCCGGACTCGTAGGGCTCTGACTGGCGCCGCGCCGCGGCCGTGCCCCGCGCGGGCCGCTTCGGCCCGATCACGTGGTTGAGCATCACGAAGGCGCCTCCTACGACGACGCCGAGGAAGGCGAAGACGAGTATCGGCAGGTAGCTCTGAAGCATTTGGGAGGGGCGGCGAGGTCGTCCGCCGGGCTCAGCTACCCGGCACACCCGCGCCGCAGCCGCTGTTATACACCGACATTGTGACAACTTGCTACATAGTGCTTTTCCGCATCAGCAAGCGGAAATCCGACCCTTTGGGGAGGAAATGTGGTTGACGCTCACCTGGTCGTCGGCGTCACGCTGATCGCCCTCAACCTGGCCGCATTCGCCGTCGGCGGCGTCGCCTGGCTGCGCGATCGCTCTTCCGTCCCCTTCTGGTACCTGCTGCGCGCCGCGCAGGTCGCCGTCTTCGCCCAGGCACTGCTCGGCGGGCTGCTGATGTTCACGGGCCACGAATCGGCCAGCGACATCCACTACCTCTACGGCCTCCTGCCCCTCCTCGTCTCGTTCCTCGCCGAGGGCGCCCGGGCCGGCGCCGCCGAGCGCGAGCTGGGCGACCTCGACTTCGAGTCCCTCCCCGCCGCCGATCAGCAGTCGCTGGCCCTGGCGATCGTCCGCCGCGAGATGGGGATCCTGGCGGTCAGCTGCGGCGTGATCCTCTTCCTCGGCCTACGGGCCGCCGGAACCAGCACCCTCTTCTGAGAAATCTTCACCGGCCTGCTCTCGCCCGACGCATTCGTAGGCGGCCAGCAGCTCCCGGTAGCGCTGTCGCTGGCTCTCCCTCGAGAAGACGTGGCGAAGGCACTTCTCGACTTCGCGCAGCTCCTCAGAGATCGTCTGGATCTCGGCGAAGGCGCGGACCTTCTCCTTCCTCTCCGCGCGACTGAGGCGGCTCAGCTCGGCGACGGTCTTCTCGAGGTATGCGTCGCAGACGAGGACGAGCATTTGCGAGAGCGGCCCGATCCGTTCCTGCGATTCCTGCATGTCCCTCATCAGGACCATCGTCAGGACGTCGGTGAAGACCCGTTGCAGGTGCTCGACGCTGGTGATCCGTTTGTCCTGCTCGATCAGGCTGGGAAGGGCCGTCTCCCACAACTCGTCGGTGCGGGTGATCGTTTTTGCGTTCCTGAGGCAGTTTTCCATCAGGATGATGGTCGCCTTGGCGATCCGGTGCATGCCCGGGAAGCTGTTCTGGAAGGGGGCGATCTGCATCGCTATCTCTATCGTGATCTCCCTGTACCGGCTCGCCATCGGCGTGTTGAGCGGAACGGTGATCACGGGGAAGTTCTTCCTGAGGTACTCGGTCATCCGATCTCTGTCGGGTGGATCGCCATCTCGCGGTCGGGCGTGGGCGTAGAAGTCCCGCAGGGGTAGCTCGAGCACAGGCGAGCACACCGCGGCGGCGGCGAGCTCGTACGCGAACTCGAAGGAGACCAGTTCGTGCACCTGCTCTACGTTCGGGCGCAGCGTGGTGACCGTCAGCCGAAAGTGTGAGGTCAGTTCGTCTCGCCGCTTGAGTCGATAGAGGACAAATGACCCGCCAGCGGCCAGCGCACCCAAGGAGGTCGCGATCTGCGAGAGGACGTCCCATCCCACGCGGCGCACCCTATAGTAAGAAAATTAAGTTTTACGGTGTTTTTTAGTAATGCTCGGCCTTCCGGTCCAGGCCGAGCTGGACCGCGGCGATCCCGAGCAGGACGACGCCAGTGGCGATGTGGAAGATGCCGTCGGCGTCGTTGTTGGGAAAGGTGAAGACGCCGGCCGGCTGGGTCGAGAAGAACGCCCAGACGCCGGTGACGATTAGCGCGCCCGCTGCGTACCAGCAGTAGAGGACCGCCCAGCGTGGCCGTAGCGCGAAGTAGAAGGCGGGCAGGAAGAGCAGGAAGCCCGAGAGCGCGTGGACGCCGTTGAAGTCGACCCAGAGGACCCGCTCGGTCGGCGCGTTCTCGGCGAAGGAGAAGCTCGGCTCGGCGAGGAACCCGGCCGTCGCCCAGGCCAGCTCCAAAGCCGCGAGTACGACCAGCGCCTTCTGCGCGAACGTCCAGCGCTCCCAACTGACCGTTGCCGCCTCCATCGCCGAAGCAGATTACTCGGGTCTCAGGGCTCCGGCAGGTTCTCCAGGTCGGCCCGATCTTGTGCTCGGTCCTGCACTTCCTTCATCTTCCTTAGACGGTGTAGCGAGCAGATCCGTACCGGAACCCCGAGCACGTCGCTCTCGACCGCATCGGTGGCCAGTTGCGAATAGGAAGGCACGCCTTGTGCCAGCTGCACGACGTCCAAGCCGCCGTAGGAGGTGTCGGTGGTCACGTTGCCTCCACGTAGGACGACCCGGGCATCACTGCCTGCGTCGAAGCGGCGGTTCCCCGCCGTGGGAAGCGTCGCTCCGAGCGAGTCAAGGAGCTGTACGAGCCGGTTGAGGTTCTCCGGGTCGGGATCGGGCACGATGTCGAGGTCCATCGTCGCTCTGACGTAGCCATGGGCGCCGACCGCGACGCCGCCGATAACCACGAATCGAACTTCCTGTTGGTGCAGCGCCTCCAGCAGGGAGCGGAGATCGAAGTCGGTCAACGCTTGCGAGCGGCGCCCTGAATTGCGCTCATCTGTCGAGAGAGCTCGTGGACTCGCGCAAGGCGGTCGCTCATCGAGCGCGACTGGTCAATCTGCATTCGTGCTTCGCGAGCGCCGTCCAGATCGCCGATTTGGCTGCTCTTCGGCTGCTTTTGGAGGGGTCGGCTCTTTCGCCTCATGGTGCATCGAATGGTACCCCGGTGCGACTATCGCTCCTAACTCTGGGTAGGGAAGCGGCCGGAGGCGTCACGAGTGGCTGAGCCCGACCTGCACCCCGTAGATTCGACGAGCGTCGCCCGCATCGGTTACGACAACGCGACGATGGAGATATACGTCGAATTCCACACAGGCGCTCTCTACGGTTATCGCCGCGCTCCCGACTTCGTCTTCGACGCTTTCGTCGAGGCCGACTCCAAGGGCACCTTCCTCAACAAGGTGATCAAGCCGCGGTTCACGGTGCGCAAGCGGCGGCCGGCACGGAGCTTGCCGTGACCGGGCGCTAGCCCAGCGGCCGGTACTCGCCGCGGTGGAAGACGAGCGGGTCGCCGTCGCGCGTCGCCAGGTCGCGGACCTCGCCGGTGACGATGACGTGGTCGCCGCCGGCGATCACGTCGCGCAGCTCGCAGGCGACCCAGACCAGCGCGTCGTCGATCGCGGGGATGCCCTGCCGCTCGCGCCAGGCGACACCCTCCCACTTGTCGGCCACCGGCGCCTTGGTCGCGAAGGCGCGAGCGATTTCCTCCTGGCCGGCCTCCAGGATGCTGATCCCGAAGCGGTTGGCGGCCTGGACGGCGAGCAGGGTGCGGGAGCCGCGGTCGAGGCAGGCCAGCATCAGCATCGGCTCGATCGAGAGCGAGACGACGGCGTTGGCGGTGGCCCCGGCCGGGCCCTCGGGCCCCGCCGCGGTGACGACGGTGACGCCGGTCGGCAGGTTGCCCATCGCGGCGCGGAAGGCGGCCGGGTCGGTCAGCGGGGATCGGGCGTCGGCCATCTCAGCGGGACAATATGATCCCCGCCGCGTGCGACCTCTGATTGCAACCACGATGGCCGTCGCGGCCGCCCTCGCTCTCGCCGCCTGCGGGTTCGGCGAGGAGGGGATCGCGGTCTCCAAGGACGACCCCAACTACGACGGGGCGGTCCTCTTCGCGACCCACTGCTCGGGATGCCACACGATGAAGGCCGCCGGCAGCCAGGGCACCGGAAACCGCAGCATCCGCACGCAGGGCCCGAACCTCGACCAGAGGACCGAGAGCTACGCCGACGTCCTCTTCGCGATCCAGAACGGCGGCTTCTCCGGCGCGATCATGCCGCAGAACATCGTCGTCGGCGAGGAAGCCGAAGCCGTGGCGCGCTTCGTCGCCGAGCACTCGGGCAGCGACGCGGAAGAGTCGCCGCGCCCCGAACAGCCGGGCGAGGCGCCGCTGAGCGATCCGGACGTGGAGCCGGCCGGCGAGCAGGCCGGACAGACGACCGGCGGCTCCCCTGACGGGGCGGGCTCCGCCGGGCAACCGTCTCCCTGACCCGGAGCTCCTCGTGCTCGACCTGAAGCTGATCCGCTCCGACCCCGAGCGGGTCAAGGCGGCGTTGGCGCGCCGCGGCGCCGCCGAGCGGGTCGACGAGCTGCTCGCCCTCGACGCCCGCCGCCGCGAGCTGTTGCCGGAGATCGAGGGCGCCCAGGCCGAGCGCAAGACGATCTCCAAGCGGATAGGCGAGGCAAAGCAGCGCGGCGAGGATGCGGCCGCCGAGATGGAGGCGGTGCAGGGGCTCAAGGAGAAGATCGAGGCAGGCAAAGCCGAGCTGGAGCGGGTCGAGGCTGACCTCGAGCGCGTAGCCGCTGAGCTGCCCAACCTGCCGGATCCCGATGCCCCTGAAGGCGACAGCGAGGAGGACGCGGTGCTCGTGCGCGAGGTGGGGGAGCCGCCCAGCTTCGACTTCGAGCCGCGCGACCACCTCGAGATCGGCACCGAGCTCGGCCTGATCGACATGGAGGCCGGGGCGCGGGTCTCCGGCTCGCGCTTCGCGTACCTCAAGGGCGACCTCGTGCTGCTCGAGCTGGCGCTGGTCCGCTACGCGCTCGACGTCGTCCGCTCCGAGGGCCACGAGCCGGTCGTGCCCCCGGTACTCGTCCGCGAAGAGGCGCTCTACGGCACCGGCTTCCTGCCGGGGGACCGCGACCAGATCTACGAGATCCCCAAGGACGAGCTCTTCCTGGTCGGCACCTCCGAGGTGCCGCTGGCCGCCCTGCACGCCGACCAGATCCTCGACGCGGAGCGGCTGCCGCTGCGCTACGCCGCCTTCTCGAGCTGCTTCCGCCGCGAGGCGGGCGCCGCCGGGCGCGACACGCGCGGCATCTTCCGCGTCCACCAGTTCGACAAGGTCGAGATGTTCTCGTTCGTCGAGCCGTCGGAGTCGACCGCCGAGCACGAGCGCCTGCTGGCGATCGAGGAGCGGATCCTCGCCGAGCTGGAGATCCCCTACCGCGTCGTCAACGTCGCGGCCGGCGACCTCGGCGCGCCGGCCGCCAAGAAGTACGACTGCGAGGCATGGATCCCGAGCCAGGGCCGCTACCGCGAGCTGACCTCCTGCTCGAACACGACCGACTATCAGGCGCGACGCCTCAAATGTAGGTATCGATCTGCCGATAGCGAAGCACCGCAACCAGTGCACACCCTCAACGGGACGGCAGTGGCGGTGGGACGGACGATGATCGCGCTGATCGAGAACCGACAGGACCGGGACGGCGGTTTCACGCTACCCAATACTTTGCATCGCTACGGCGCTCCTGAGAGGATCGCGCCACCATGAACGCCGCCGTGGCCGGGGCCAAGCGGGTAGTCCTCTGCGACGACCACGAGATCGTCCGCGAAGCGATCAAGTCGCGGATGGCGAGCACGAACAGCCTCGAGATAGTCGGCGAGGCCGAGGACGGGCGGACCGTCGTCGAGGTGGTCAAGGAGCTCGAGCCCGACGTCCTGATCATCGACGTCGAGCTGCCCAAGCGCGACGGGATCGAGGCGACCAAGGAAGTCCTCAAGGCACGGCCGCGCACCAAGGTGATCATCTTCACCGCCCACGCCCAGCCCGACCTGCTGGCGCTGGCGCTGCGGGCGGGCGCCTCGGGCTACGTCCTGAAGTCGGCGCCTGCCGAGGACATCGCGCGGGCCGTGAAAGCGGTCACGACGGGTGGCACCTTCCTCGGCGGCGATTTCGCCGGCGGCAGGCCCTCGGAGGTCGAGAAGCTGCTGCTGCTCTCGCCCCGCGAGCGGCAGATCCTCGAGCTGCTCGCCGAGGGGCTGCGGGTGAAGGAGATCGCCGAGCGACTTGGGCTGAGCCCGGCGACCGTCCACACCCACGTCCGCAACGCGATCAAAAAGCTCGACGTCGACACCCGGACCGAGGCGGTCGCCCTCGCCGTCCGCTTCAGCTACCTGGGCGTCGTGGCGACCGGTCCCGCCAGATAGTCCTCAGCCGCGGTCGAGGTCGAGCGCGCAGCCGTTGATGCAGTAGCGCTGGCCGCCCCTCTCGGGCGGGCCGTCGTCGAAGACGTGGCCGAGGTGCGCGTCGCAGTGCTTGCAGACGACCTCCGTGCGCCGCATGAAGAGGCTGTTGTCGGGGCGCAGCTCGACGTGCTCGAGGTTGACCGGCTCGGTGAAGCTCGGCCAGCCGGTGCCCGAGTCGAACTTGGTGTCCGACGAGAAGAGCTCGGTCCCGCAGCAGACGCAGCGGTAGGTGCCCTCGGCCTTCTCGTCCCAGTAGGGGCCGGTGAAGGCGGGCTCGGTCCCGGCCCGTCGCGTCACCTCGTACTGTTCCGGCGTGAGCTGCTCGCGCCACTCCTCGTCGCTCTTGTGGGCCTTCTTCACCTGCTCGGTCATCGTGCTCCTTTCGCTCTCCCTCCAGGTTACGCAGGGGCGCGCGGCGACCTGCCCCGGTGAGAACGACGACGCCGCGCCGGCGTGGGCGCAGGAGCGCGCGATGCGCTGCCTGGTCGACGCCGCGCGGCGCCGCGCCGGCCTGCCGCCGCTCGCCGCCTCACGCAAGCTCGCCCGCTCGGCGGGGTTGAAGTCCCGCGACATCCTGCGCTGCGACGACTTCGACCACGAGGCGTGCGGGCGCGAGTTCACCTACTGGATCGAGCGGGTCGGCTACCGCGGCGAGGCATGCGGCGCGGGCGAGAACATCGCGCTTGGCACCGGCGCCTTCGCGCAGCCGCGCTCCGTCTTCCGCGCCTGGCTGCATTCCCCGGGGCACCGGCGGAACATCCTCGGCGACTACGACGACTTGGGCGTCGGCCTCCGGATCGGCACGCTTGGGGCCCGAGGCGGCGTCCACGTCTGGACCCAGCATTTCGGCAGCCGCTGCTGAGCGCCATCACGCCGACGCGCCGCGGATCGACCCACGGTAGGGGTGGTCAATCCGCGGCGCCCCCGCCCGCGACCAGCGCCCTGCCGCGCGTCGAGATCGCCATCGCGATCGTCGCCATCGCGACGAGGGCGACCGCGGCCGAGGCGAGGAAGGCGGCCTCGTAGCCGGCGAGCGCCGCCACGAGCCCGGCAAGCGGCGCGCCGATGCCGATCCCGGCGTCGAAGAAGGCGGTGAAGGTGCCGAGCGCCGCCCCCCGGCGCGTCTCCGGCACGCGGCCGACGACGATCACCGAGAGGGAGGGGTAGAGGAGCGAGAAGGCGGCGCCCATCAACAGCGCGCCGGCGATCGCGACGCCGAAGCTGTGCGCGAACGCCATCGTCGCCAGGCCGGCCGCCTCGCCGGCCGCCGCCACGATGGCCACCCTGGCCGGCCCGATGCGGTCGGGAAGGTCGCCGCCGACCAGCCGCGTCAGCACCACCATCGTCGCGAAGGCGCCGAACACGGTCGCGCCGTGGCCGACCCCGCGCTCATCTAGGTGGAGGACGACGAAGGAGGCCACCGTCGCGTAGCCGAACGAGGCGAGCGCC
>DASQDJ010000080.1:0-4128 GCA_035634215.1 Solirubrobacterales bacterium
AGCATCAGGCGAAAGAAGCGCGGCTGCAGGCGCCTGAAGTTCTCTTCGAGGGAGGGCGTGGACCCGAGGTTCGCGTAGCTGGCCCCGTCGTCGTCGGCGATGCCAAAGCCCCAGCCGTTTCGCTGCACGTCGGCGCTGGCCAGTGGCACGAAAGCCACCATAAGCGCCGCTCCGATCGCGAGCGTCGTTGCCACGCGACGACAAGTCATACGAACCCCCCTGCCCCCTGGCCGGACTCTGAAAAACCGGCGTGTTTACGGTCGTGCCAACCTACGCCGGGCGCACAAGGCGGTCAAGTTAAGCGAGCGTTACGACGGCGCTACGCGGCGACGGGCTCGCGCCGCTTGCGCGCCGCCCGCTTCGGCTTCGCCGGCTCGACCAGCTCGGCGAGGAAGCGGCCCGTGTGGGAGCCCGCGACCGCGGCGACCTCCTCGGGTGTGCCGGTTGCGATCACCTCTCCTCCCTCGTCGCCGCCGTCCGGCCCGAGGTCGATCAGGTGATCGGCGGTCTTGATCACGTCGAGGTTGTGCTCGATCACGACCACGGTGTTGCCGGCGTCGACGAGTCGGCCGAGGACGTCGAGCAGCCGCTGCACGTCGGCGAAGTGGAGGCCCGTGGTCGGCTCGTCGAGGATGTAGAGGGTGTCGCCGGTGGCGACTTTGGAGAGCTCGGTGGCGAGCTTGACGCGCTGAGCCTCGCCGCCCGAGAGCGTCGTCGCCGGCTGGCCGAGCCGGATGTAATCGAGCCCGACGTCGTGCAGGGTGCGGAGCCGCCGCGCGATCTTCGGCACGTTCTCGAAGAACCCGACCGCCTCCTCGACCGACATCTCGAGCACGTCGGCGATGCTCTTGCCCTTGAAGCGGACCTCGAGCGTCTCGCGGTTGTAGCGCTTGCCGTGGCACTGTTCGCAGGGCACGTAGACGTCGGGTAGGAAGTGCATCTCGATCTTGATCTGACCGTCGCCGGTGCAGACCTCGCAGCGCCCTCCCTTGACGTTGAAGCTGAAGCGGCCCGGCTTGTAGCCGCGCGCCCGCGCCTCCTGCGTCTGGGTGAAGAGCTGGCGGATGTGGTCGAAGATCTTGGTGTAGGTGGCCGGGTTTGAGCGCGGCGTCCGGCCGATCGGCGACTGGTCGATGTTGATGATCTTGTCGATCTGCCTGAGGCCGTCGATCCCGTCGTGGGCGCCGGGCCGCAGCTTCGCCTGATGCAGCCGGTTGGCGACCGCGTGGTGGAGCGTCTCGTTGACCAGCGTCGACTTGCCGGAGCCCGAGACGCCAGTCACGCAGCAGAAGACGCCGAGCGGCACCTCGACGTCGATCCCCTTCAGGTTGTGTTCGCGGGCCCCGCGCACGGTCAGCCAGCCGCGCGGGCGGCGCCGCTCGGCAGGCACCTCGATCTGACGCTTTCCGGCCAGGTACTGCCCGGTCAGCGAGGCGGAGTCCTTCGCCACCTCGGCGGGGGTGCCGGCAGCGATCACGTGGCCGCCGTGCTCGCCGGCGCCCGGACCGAGGTCGACGAGGTGGTCGGCGGCTCGCATCGTCCCCTCGTCGTGCTCGACGACGATCACCGTGTTGCCGAGATCGCGTAGCCGGTCGAGCGTCGCGATCAGCTTCTCGTTGTCGCGCTGGTGCAGCCCGATCGACGGCTCGTCGAGCACGTACATGACACCGACCAGGCTGGAGCCGATCTGGGTCGCGAGCCGAATCCGCTGCGCCTCGCCGCCGGAAAGCGATCGCGCCGAGCGGTCTAGGGACAGGTAGCCGATGCCGACGTTGTCGAGGAAGGCGAGCCGTTCGGAGATCTCGCGGACGATCAGCCGCGCGATCGCGCGCTCGGTCTCATTGAGGTCGAGATCGGCGATCCACTGCCGCGCCGCCCGCGCCGACTTCCGCGTCAGCTCAGCGATGCTGAGCCCGCCGATCGTCACCGCGAGGGTCTCGGGCCGCAGCCGGGCGCCCTCGCACTGCGGGCAGGGCTGCTCGGCCATGTAGCCCTCGATCCGCTCGCGGTTGGTCTCCGAGTCGGTCTCTTCGTAGCGCCGCTCGAGGTTGTTGACGATTCCCTCGAAGCGGACTCTGTAAGAGCGGCGTCGGCCGAACCGGTTCGTGTAGCTGACCAGATGGCGCTCCTCGCCGGTCCCGTAGAGGAAGATCTCTTTGTCGCTCTTCTTGAGCTTCGCCCACGGCTTGTCGAGGTCGACGCCATAGGTTTCGGCGACCGAGGCGACCAGCCGCTTCCAGTAGGCGGTGACGCCGCGGTTCCACGGCTGCAGCGCCCCCTCGCCGAGCGACAGGGTCGGGTCGGGCACGACCAGCTCCGGGTCGATGACTTTCTGGAAGCCGAGCCCGTGACAGCGCTCGCAGGCGCCGTGCGGCGAGTTGAAGGAGAAGATCCGCGGCTCCAGCTCGGGGATCGAGGTGCCGCAGTGCAGGCACGCGAACTGCTCGCTGAACAACATATTTCCACCCGCGTGCTCGGCTTCGCGTCCGCCGCGGGCGGGCGCCCGATCTACGACCTCCACTTCCACCAGACCCGCAGCCAACCCGGCGGCGGCCTCGACCGACTCGGAGAGACGGCGGCGCAGGTCGGGCTTCATCACCAGCCGGTCGACGACGACCGCAACGTCGTGTTTGTACTTCTTGTCGAGGACGATCTCCTCGTCGAGCCGGCGCAGCTCGCCGTTGACCTTGACCCGCGAGTAGCCCTCGAGGCGGAACTGCTCGAGCAGCTTTCCGTACTCGCCTTTGCGACCCCGCACCACAGGCGCCATCACCATGAATTTCGTGCCTTCGTCGAGCGTCATCAGCCGGTCGACGATCTGCTCCTGGGACTGGCCGGTGATCGGCTCCCGGCAGGTCGGGCAGTGGGGCACGCCGATCCGCGCCCAAAGCAGGCGCAGGTAGTCGTAGACCTCGGTGACCGTGCCGACCGTCGAGCGCGGGTTGCGCGAGGTCGTCTTCTGGTCGATCGAGATCGCCGGCGAGAGCCCCTCGATCGAGTCGACGTCGGGCTTCTCCATCAGGCCGAGGAACTGCCGCGCGTAGGCGGAGAGCGACTCGACGTAGCGGCGCTGGCCCTCGGCGTAGATCGTGTCGAAGGCGAGGCTCGACTTGCCCGAGCCCGACAGCCCGGTGATGACGATCAGGGCGTCTCGGGGCAGCTCGACGTCGATGCCCTTGAGGTTGTGCTCGCGGGCACCCGAGATGACGATCCGGTCGGAAGCGGCCACTCAGCTCGATTCTACGCAGGCGAACAGACGTTCGAACGAAGCGTGGCTTAGGTTTCTCCCGGTATGCGGGAGAAAAGCCGGCCACGGTGCGGTCAATAGATCGCCGCCGCGAGGCGCTTTCGGTAGTCGCGCGCAGCCGGGTCGGCCGGGTCGCCCTCGCTGAGGATGCCGACGAAGGTGCGGCGCAGGAGCTCTCGCCGCTCATCTGGATCGAGATCGCCGCTTGCGCCGCCATCGCGGATCTCATCGAGCAGCGCGTCGAGGGCCGCGGCGCGGTCCCCTCGGTCAAGCGCCTCCCAGGCGGCGGTGGCGACGCCCTGCTTGGCGAGGCGGACGCGCGCCGCGATTCCCGCCGCGGCAAAGTCGCCCTCCTCGTGCCCCTCGACGGCCTCCAGCGCCTCGTCCTCCGCCCCGCGCTCCAGCCGGGCCTTCGCCAGCGCGACCGCGATGTCGGCGCGGCGCGGCTCCAGCTCCGCCGCCTCGCGCAGCGAGAGCTCGTCGCCTCTCGCAAGCAGCTCGTCGGCCCGCGAGGGCACGAGCGAGTCGAAAAGCGCCTCCACTTTCGCCTTCGGGACCGCGCCGACGAACTCGTCGACGACGCTCCCGTCGCGGAAAGCCTTCACGGCCGGGATGCCCTGAACGCGGTAGCGCGCCGCCAAGCCCTGATTGGCGTCGACGTCGACCTTGGCCAGCATGACCTTGCCGCCCCGCGCCGCCTCGGCGGCCTCAAGTGCCGGTCCCAGGGTCCGGCACGGCCCGCACCACTCGGCCCAGAAGTCGACGACGACCGGAATCTGGCGCGAGCGCTCGACGACCTCGCGCTCGAAGCTCGCCTCGCTGACGTCGACCGGCATTGCGTGAGAGGTTAGATAGTGCGATGAGCCGGCAACCGCCCCCGG
>DASQDJ010000081.1:0-2750 GCA_035634215.1 Solirubrobacterales bacterium
AGCATGGACTCGTACATCTCGGTTCCGTTCGGCATCAGCGACACGCACTACGACTGGAACGCCAGCTTCGGCGGCAAAGTCATCGTCGCTGCCGGTCACATCCACGACCACGGCGTCAACGTCGAAGTGACCAACAAATCCGCGAGCGAAGCGCTGCTCTGCAACTCGGTCGCGGGCTACGGCGGCACCGGCTACAAAACCCATTCGGACGGCCGCAACCACATCTCCTCGATGGGCGTCTGCACGGGCAACCCACTGGGGACGATCAAAAAAGGCGACACGCTGCGCCTGCACGGCACCTACAACGTGCCGGAAGGCCACCACGCGATCGAAGACGCGATGATCATCGCGCTCGCCTACATCAACCCGAGCTAGCGCCAGCTAGCGCGCTTTTCGACGGCTCCCGCCGCCGCGCCCAGCGGCGGCGGGCCGCCGTCGGCTCGAGGCTTTTTTCGCCGCCCCGCGTGAGGCGGCTTTTTTCGTCGTCGAGCGCGCAGGCGCTTTTCTCGCCGCCGTCCGCCGCGGTTTGCGCCCGGTCGAGTTGTTCGCCGATCGTTGGCCGCGCGGTACTTCCTCCTGGACGACGGCGCCGGTCAGCGACTTGATCTGCCCCTCGAGGAACTTCGCCATCCGTTCCTCCTCGCGCCGAATGCCGCGGGCGAGTTTCGCGGTCTCTTTGTCCCCGACCTTTTCGGCCAACGTCTCGATCGCCATGTAGGTGGCGATCTCCTCGTGCTCGTTCCAGTACTCGGTCTTGGCGTTCTTGAGCATTTTCTCCTGCTCGCCCGAGCCGCGCATAGCGTGCATCGGCCCCTTCGCCGCGGCCATCGCCTTGCCGACCGCGGTGCCGACCTTGCTCGTCCCGTCGCCACCCAGCTTCTTGATCCGCCGCTCGACCGCTTTGGCGTGGGCTTTCGTCTCGCGCAGGTGCTGCTGCAGTCGTTTCTTGTACGGGGCACGGGTGGTCATCGCGATGTGCGCCTGGAGCGAGGTTTCCAGTTCCCGCTCCTTGCCGTGGGCCTCGTTGAGGTACTGCACGAGCTTCGCGTCGCGCTCGTTCAAATCCGCCATGGGGTTTCCTCCTTATGCGCTATTCGGGCTCGGGCGCTTCCTTGCCCGGCCACGTACCCGTCATGCCCGCGAACGAACGCCGCAGCTCGTGGTCGGTCACTCCTTTGGCAAGCCGGAAGATCGCGCCCTCGATCGCCAGCGCCGCGATCAGCTTCGGCCACCGGATCTCACGGTGCTCGGGCTGCGGCGGTTCCTCGTCGTCGATCAACCCCCAGATGCGTTCGAAGATCTTCTTGCCGATCGCACCAGCTACCAGCCCGACGCCGATCCCGATCGGGGCAAAGACGAATCTCATGGCTGTCCCCCTCTCGTACGCGGCTCGTCAGGCTCCGAGCGCGGCTCCAGCTGCAGGTCCTCGGCCGCGCCGGGCCGCCCCTCTTCGATCTCGAGGCTGCGCTCGCGCTCAGCGTTCAGCTGGTGCCCGAAGAGGATCGCCAGGTTGGTGATCCAAAACCAGACCAGCAAGGCGATCATCCCGCCCAGCGTGCCGTAGGTCTTGTCGTAGGAGCCGAAGTTTGCGACGTAGAAGGCGAACAGCGCCGAGGCGACGATCCAAACGACGATCGCGACGATGCTGCCCGGCGTCACCCACTTGAACCCGCGCAGCTTCGCGTTCGGCGAGGCGTAGTAGAGGACGGCGATGATCGTGATGAAGAGGGCGGCAAGGACCGGCCACTTGGCGATGTTCCAGACGTCGACCGCGGTCTGCGAGAGGCCGATCGGGTCGGCGACGGCTTCGACGACCGGGCCGGTGAGGACGAGCCCGACCGCGACCAGCGCCGTGAGGACGATCATGATCAGCGTCACCAGCAGCTGCAGCGGGCGCAGCTTCCAGAACGGTCGGCCCTCAGGCGTCTCGTAGATCACGTTGGAGGCCCGCATGAAGGCTCCGACGTAGCCCGAGGCCGACCACAGCGCGGTCGCGAGGCCGATGATCAGGGTCAGGCCGGCGGCCCCCCGGTTGGACGTGATCGATTCGATCGGCCCGGAGAACGTGTCCGCGGCCGTGCCCGGCCCGATCGAGGTGACGATGTCGGTGACCGTTTCCGTGGTCGATTTCGGATCGCCGAAGAGGCCGATCAGGGACACCATCGCGAGCAGCGCCGGGAACAGCGACAGCAGCCCGTAGTAGGTGAGAGCCGCGGCCCAGTCGGTGAGATTGTCGTCGCGGAACTCAGTCGCGGTGCGCTTCAGCGTCGCGAACCAGCCGCTGCCCGAGTGGAGGTCGCGGGACTCCTCGCCGTCGTACGCGCGAACGTCGGCCACGGCTGCCAACTCCCCGCTGGCCCGTCGTCAAAACATCGGCTCGCGGCGGCTCGCGCCGACGGGCCGCATCGCGAGCAGGCAGAGGTCGTCCTTGATCGGGGTGGTGCTCCAATCGAGGATTGCCCGCTCGGCGCCCGCGACGAGGCGATTAGCGTCCATCCGGGCCAAAGGCTCCAGCAGGGCGTGCAGGCCGGCTTCGCCCAGGGTCGACCCGTCGTCGTCGCGCACGTCGGTGGCGCCGTCGGTATAGGTGAAGACCCCGCCGCCGGGATCGAGGCGGACCCGCAGCGTGCTCAGCGCCAGCTCCGAGTCGACTCCGAGCAGCAGCGTGCGACCGGGCGCTTGGAACGCCTCGAGCTCGGGGAGGCTCAGGGGCGCGGGGTGGCCGGCGACCGCCCATGCCAGCTCGCGGT
>DASQDJ010000082.1:0-1803 GCA_035634215.1 Solirubrobacterales bacterium
AGAGCTCAAAGAGCTGGTCCGCAGGAACACGGAATAGCGAACCGAGTGCTAGCCGGAACGCTCCACCCGGCGCCCTGCCGTGTGGAGGAACTCCGGAGCAAGGTCGGCTTCGTTCGGCCAGGCGATGCTCTCCCCCTCCAGCCTCACCGCTCGAAAGAGATCAGGGTCTTCCTTCAGGGGCCCGAACACGGGGCCCCAGAGCTCCTCCTCGAGGTCCACCACTCTTTCGGTGTCATCGTTGAATCGAAGCCGCACCACGAATCCGCCGAGCGGCTCGACCTCGGTGACGCGAATCATTTCGACCTGCTTCGTCATGGCAGCGGATCGATTCTAACGAGCGGCATTTTTGCTCTCGCACGGGCCCAATTGTCGGCCAACTCCTGCCGGTGTCTCTCCGTCCAAGCCTTCACGAGCCCCGCCTGGCGCCTCGGCAGCCCGCCCACGCAGATCTCTCCTGTCGCAATGTCCACCTTTGCGACGCTCCCTCCGTACTCCGCGTGGAAGCGAGGCGCACCGTGCTCGCTCCAGTACATCCTGATCACGATCCCGTAGAAGCTGCTGATTCGAGGCACCCACCGAGCCAAGCCGGTTCGGGCGCACGCGTGGCGCGCTGAAAGTGAATTCTTCGGAGCGGAACCGTGCCGTTACTGAAACGGGCTGGCGCCGGCGAGGATTCCAGCGCTGAACTCGTCGAGGCGCCCGGCGACGATCGCCTCGCGAGCGCCGCTGACAAGGTGGCGCATGAAGGTGAGGTTGTGCAGGCAGAGGAGCCGCACGGCGGTCAGCTCCTCGGCGCGCGAGAGGTAGCTGAGGTAGTCGCGGTCGTGATGCCGGCAGGCGGGGCAGGGGCAACCGGCCGCGATCGGGTCGCGGTCCCCCTCCCAGGCCGCCTTGCGCAGGTCGAGGCGAAAGCGGCTCTCGGGATCCGGGACGAGCGCGGTGCCGTGGCGGGCGAGCCGGGTCGGGATCGCGCAGTCGAAGACGTCGAGGCCGAGCGCGATCCCCGCCAGCAGGTCGTCGACGTCGCCGATCCCGAGCAGGTGCTTGGGCGCCTCCTCCGGCAGGAGCGGCGCGGTCAGCCCCAGCACGCCGCGCATCTCCTCCTTGTCGCGCCCCAGGGTGCCGCCGATCGCCAGCCCGTCCACCCCTGCCTCCGACACCGCCTGCGCCGACTCGCGGCGCAGGTCCTCATGGACGCCGCCCTGGACGATGCCGAAAACCGCCTGGCGCGCCGGGCCGTTCGCGGCGTGCCAGTCGAGGCAGCGGCCCAGCCAGCGGTGCGTGCGCTCCATCGAGCGAGCCGTGTAGTCGCGATCGGCGTGGTAGGGCGTGCACTCGTCGAAGACGAGCGCGATGTCGGAGCCGAGCTTCGCCTGCACCTCCATCGAGATCTCCGGCGAGAGGAAGAGGGCGCGGCCGTCGCGGTAGGAGCGGAACCGCACTCCCTCCTCGCCGATCGAGACGACCGAGCCGTGACCGCCGCCGGGCCGGCCGCTGCCCTTGACCTCGTCGGCGACGCCGCCGTGGGCGAGCGAGAAGACCTGGAAGCCGCCCGAGTCGGTGATCAGCGCGCGCTCCCAGCCCCTGACGCGGTGCAGGCCGCCCGCCGCGGCGATCCGGTCGGGGCCGGGCGAGACGAACAGGTGGTAGGTGTTGCCGAGGATCAGCTCGTAGCCGAGCTCGGCGACCTCGCGCGACTCCAGGCTACGGACCGTACCCTTGGTCGCCAGCGGGATGAAGGCCGGCGTCCGCACGGCACCGTGCGCGGTATGAAGAACGCCCGCACGGGCGGTGCCCGCGCGG
>DASQDJ010000083.1:0-14582 GCA_035634215.1 Solirubrobacterales bacterium
ACCTCCTGCACGTACCAGTCGGCGTGGTTGTCGGCGAAGATCGCGCTGTAGAGGACCTCGTGAGCGCCCGCCGCCTTCAGGTAGTTGGCGGCGGCGCAGATCGCGTCGATCGGGTTGTAGGGGTCCTTGCGGCCGTCGCCGTTCGCGTCGACGCCGTAGGCCTCCCAGCTGGAGGGGATGAATTGCATCCAGCCCATCGCGCCCGCGGACGAGACGTTGAGGTTGGTGCCGAAGGCGGTCTCGATCTTGTTGATCGAGGCAAGGACCTGCCAGGGCACGCCGTACTCGGTGCCGCAGGCCTGGTAGATGGGGAGGAGGAAGGGGGGGATCTCGAAGGAGTCGATGACGATGTTGGGGACGCCGATCGGGGCCGGCCCGAAGGGCGCGATCGTCGTCGTCGGGTCCGCGCCGTTCGGCGTGCCGCCGTCGCTGAACCGCAGGCCGCCATCGTCCTGTTCGGCTGGCTGGTCGCCGGCGGTCGCGGGGGGCGCGGTGACCGCGCCGGCCCCAACCGGCGAGGCGACACCCGAGTCGCCGATGCCTTGGTTGCGGGTGACGCCGCCCGAGCCAGTGGTCGCGTTGTCCGCATCGAGGACGGCGCCGGCACGCACTCCGTCCACGGGAGCGGTCCGCGGCGCTTCCTCGGCAGAGTCTTCTTCTTCGGCCGGAGGGGCGGCGGACGCCTCTTCGGGGTCGGCGCTCGATTCGCAGTCGGGGTCGGCGAGGTCGACCAGGCCGTCGCCGTCGTCGTCGGCTTCGTTCGCGCAGGCGAGCGCCGGAGCGGCGGGCGCGAGCGGCGCGGTCGAGAGCGGATCGGCCGCCTGGCTCGCGCCGAGGCCGGCGGAGCCGCTGGCGCCGGCGATCCCCACGCCGAAGGCGGTGGTGACCGCGAACCCGGCCAGGGCGATCGTCAGTGCGAGCTTGTCTCTCATCCTGCTGCGCGTACCCCGCCGTAGTTTGCGCAACCGTTGGCGGTCCTCTCCCCAGATGTGCAGGCAGACCAAGCTACTGACTTTCGCGGAGGTCCGCAACGCGCCTGCCAGGCGCGCAACATGCGCTTAATCATCGTCCCACTCCATGCGGAAACACGCAGGATCTCAGTCGATTCGGATGGGGACGGCTAAGGTCCCCCCGATGAGCGCTCCGAACGACGACCCGGAGAGCCTGCGCGCTCGCAGCGAGCACCTGATCGCCGAGCTGACGCAGGCGATGCTCGAGAGCCCGACGCTCGAGACGGCGCTCGCGGCCGCGCTGGGCGCCCGCGAGAAGGCGGGAGAGGCCCAGCAGGCGTTGCTGGCCGCCCTGAATCTGCCCTCCGCCAGCGACATCGAACGGCTGGAGAGGCGCCTCAGGTCGATCTCCCAGCGCCTCGAGGACATCGAGGATCAGGTCGACCGGGTCGCCGAGGAGATCGGTGGCCTGCGCCGCAACATGGCGAGCAGCCCTCCCGGCGGCAAAGCCGACGCTGCCTAACTAACCCTCGACCTTAGGGTGAGAGTGCGGCGCTCGCCGCTCTTCCGGCGCGTTTCGCGGCGTCTTCCAGCCCCGCCACGCCGAGCGCGCGGCCGCGCGCCAGGATCGAGAGCGTCTGCATGTCCGCGGCGGCCGCGCCGCCGGCGCTCGCGCGCGGGTCCGGCACGGTGTCGACGCTGACGATCCGCACTGCCCGCGCTTCGCCGGCCACGGCCTGAGCCAGGCGGTCGAGCAGCATGGGGTCGGGCGCCACCGCCTCGCCGATGCCGACCCCGAACGCCGTCGCGCTTCCCTCGGTCGCCTCCGCCTCGGCGACGAGCAGCAGGTCCCCGAGCCGATCCCTCTCGCCCAGGGCGGTCGCGGTGCCCACCCGCACCGCCCGTCGCACCCCCAGCTCGGCCAGGTCCGCGAGGGCCGCTGCCGCGCTCGGGGCGCCGATCCCGGTCGCCTGGATCGTCAACTCATGTCCCGCCGTGGTGAGGCCGACGTAGCCCCAGAGGCCGCGAGCGTGGTTGCACATCTTCGGTTGCTCGAGCAGCTCTTGGGCGAGCAGCAGCGCCCGGCCCGGGTCGCCGACGAGGATCGCGTCGCTCGCGTACGGCGCTTTGGGCTGCAGCAGCACGGGCACGGCGCGGTGACCTTAGAGCCTCCTGACGGGCCCCTGCCATCGGGGAGAAACGCGCCGCGCGGATTTGCTCCAGTGGTCCAAGGACATCGCGGCAGCCCCTTCATACCTTGGCTCGCATCCGAAAACTGCGACTGCCGGGGCGCGCTCCGGTGGGCAAGGAGGAAGTGGAGATGAGAACGAGACTCGGCCTCGCCGCCCTGCTGGCGGCGTTCGCGTCATTGATGCTGCCGGGCGCCGCTTCGGCGGCGGTCGCCGACACGGTGGCCGAAAAGGCCGGCGAGCTGGACATGGTCTGGGTCGCGGTCGCCACCGCCTTGGTCTTCTTGATGCAGGCCGGGTTCATGTTCCTCGAGATCGGCTTCTCGAGGCAGAAGAACGTCGGCACCGGGGTCGCCAAGATCCTCATCAACCTGGCGCTGGTGACGATCGCCTGGTGGGCGATCGGCTACGGCGTCGCCGAAGGCGGCGGCAACGACTTCTTCGGCACCAGCGGCTTCTTCTTCCACTTCGACCAGGTGGTTGGCCAGGGCTCCGAAGCGTTCAACGTCGCCAGCTCCGACGCGATGCTGATGCTCTTCGGGCTTGCCTTCTGCGCCGTCTCGCTTGCGATCGTCTGGGGCACGACCCTGGAGCGGATCAGGTTCGGCGCCTACGTCATCTACGCGATCGTCTTCGGCGCCGTGATCTACCCGCTGGTCGCCCACGCGGTCTGGGGCGGCGGGCTGCTCTCCGACATCGGCGGCAAGCCGGTGATGGACTTCGCCGGCTCCTCGGTCGTCCACCTGACCGGCGCGGTCGGGGCGCTGGCCGCGCTGCTGCTGCTCGGCCCGCGCCTCGGCAAATACGGGCCGGACGGCAAGCCGCGCGCGATCCCGGGTCACTCGATGCCGCTGGTCGGCCTCGGAGTGATCATCCTCTGGATCGGCTGGTTCGGCTTCAACGGCGGTTCGACCTTCGAAACCGCCGGCTCGTTCTTCGGCGAGGTGATGCTGAACACGCAGCTCGCCGCGGCGGCCGGCGTGGTTGGCGCCTCGCTGGCGGTCTGGCTGAAGAGCAAGACGCTCGACGTCGGCATGGCCGGCAACGGCGCGATCGCCGGCCTGGTCGGCATCACCGCGCCGTCGGGGTTCGTCGAGTTCTGGGCGGCGCCGATCATCGGCTTCGTCGCGGGCCTGATCGTCGTCTACGCCGTGCTGGCGATCGAGCGGCTGCTCGACGACCCGGTCGGCGCTCTCTCGGCGCACGGGCTGGCCGGGATCTGGGGCACGCTCGCGGTCGGCATCTTCGCCTCGCCGCGCCTCGTGCTGGAAGGGGCCGCGCCGGGCGTCTGGTACTCGCTCTTCGGGGACTTCTCGCTGAGCACGACGCTGGGGCAGCTGGGCGTGCAGAGCCTCGCCGTCCTCTTCACCTTCATCGTCGTCTTCGCGATCTCCTTCGCGACGTTCGCGGCGATCAAGGCGACGGTCGGGCTGCGGGTCTCCGAAGAGGAGGAGGAGGCGGGCCTCGACATCAGCTCGCACGGCATGTACGGCTATCCGGAGCAGTTCATCCCCCAGCCGGAGTACTCGACCGGCCTGCCGGGAACGATCGGCACCGGCGCACCGATCCCGGCGGCTTCGCCCGCCCAGATGACCGCGACCGAGTCGCGACTGGAGGTGTGAGGGCATGAAGAAGATCGAGGCGTTCATCAGACACGAGGCGTTCGAGCCGATTCGCGCCGAGCTGCTCGACAGGGGGTTCCCGTCCCTGTCGATCAGCGAGGCCAAGGGGTCGGGCCGCCAGAAGGGGATCGTCGAGCGCTACCGCGGCTCGACGCTCACCGTCAACGTCCGTCCCAAGTTGAAGCTCGAGGTCGTGGTCGAGGACAAGGACGAGTCGCTCGTCGTCGAGACGATCCTCCGGCACGCCCGGACCGGCGAGGTCGGCGACGGCAAGATCTTCGTCCTGCCAGTCGAGAAGGCGATCCGCATCCGCACCGGCGAGGACGGGGAGGAGGTGTTGCAGGCCCACTCCGGTGAGGAGATTCCCGCCTAGCCTAGAGGCTGTCCGGGTGGGACCTTCACTTAACTTTTTCCGAACAGCGGGTGCGGCCGTCCGAGGTCGTGCCTGCGGAAAAAGTACAAGACGTTTCGCCCCCACCCGGACAGCCCCCAGACCGTAGCTCCTGCTCGTCAGGGGCAAGGACTAGCCTCGCGGGTCCGATGGTGGAGCAGCGGATCTCGCTCGCGGAGGCGTCGCGGCGCTCCGGGGTGCCGGCGGCGACGCTGAAGCGCTGGGCCGCGGAGAAGGTCGTGCCGGTCCGGCGAGGCCGCTGGACGGCGGCGGCGGCGGCCCAGGCGCGGGTCGTCGCGCGGATGCGCGAACGCGGTCACTCGCTGGAGGAGCTGAGGAAGGCCGGCAGCGAGGGGCGGCTCGCCTTCGGCATGGTCGAGGAGCTCTTTCCGCGCGTCGCCGAACAGCGCACGGTCGAGGAGGTCGCCGGCGAGACCGGGATGGAGCCGCGGCTGATCGAGCGCATCCTCGTCATCCTCGGCACCCCACTGGAGCGCGAGCGGCTGCTCGGGCCCGAGGACGTGACGGCGCTGCGCCACTGCGCCCGGGTGCTCGACGCCGGCTTCCCGCTCGTCGCCTTCCTGCAACTGGTCCGCGTCTACGTGCAGGCGATGCGGCGGATCGCCGACGCGGAGGTGCGCCTCTTCCACCTCTACGTGCACGAGCCGATGATCCGCGACGCGCTGCCCGAGGTGGAGATCGCCGAGGAGATGGGCGAACTGGCCGGCGACATGCTGCCGCTCGCGGCGCCGCTGACCGAGTACCTGCACACCCGCTACCTGCGCTACTTCCTCGAGCAGGACGTTGTCGGCCATATGGAGGCTGACCTGGAAGACGTCGGCGCCGAGCTCGGCCGGGTGCCGGTGACGCTCTGCTTCATCGACCTGACCGGCTTCACCCGCTACACCGAGGAGGAGGGCGACCTCGAGGCGCTCGACGTGGTGGAGAACTTCGTCGAGACGGTCGAAGCGACGATGCCCAGCGAGGCGACGCTGGTCAAGACGATCGGCGACGAGGTGATGGTCGTCTCGCACGACCCCGGCGCGATGACCGAGTGGGCGGTCGGCCTCCTCGATCGCTTCCCGGAGCGCCCGCGCCCGCGCGTCGGCATCCACCACGCCCATGCCGTCTACCGGGACGGCGACTACTTCGGCACGCACGTCAACCTCGTCCACCGCGTCGTCGAGCGGGCGCACGCCGGCGAGGTGCTGGTGACCGAGAGCGTTGCCGCTGCCCTGCATGGTCGCGAGTTGACCTGCGAGACGATCGGCGAAGTGAGCTTGAAGGGGTTCCCGGCGGCAACCCCGCTCTACGTCGTGCGGCCTGGACCCGCCGGTACTTGAGCACCCAGAGGGTGCCGAACCACCGGCGGGTCCTCGCGCAACACTCCATATATGGAGAGCGAGGCGATGCTGGAGGCGGTGCGCGAGGGCGGGCTGCTTGGCGAGGGAGCGAAGGTCGTCGCCCTGCTGTCGGGCGGGCGCGACTCGGTTTGCCTGCTGGACCTGACCGTGCGGTTGCTCGGGGCGCAGGCCGTGACCGCCCTGCACGTCAACTACGGGCTGCGCGACGACGCCGACGAGGACGAGGCCCACTGCCGCTCCCTGTGCGAGCGCCTCGGCGTCGATCTGGAGGTCGAGCGGCCGCGCCGGCCCGAGGGGCCCGGCAATCTGCAGGCGTGGGCGCGCGACTCGCGCTACGCGGTGGCCGCACGGCTGGCCGACGGCGACGGCACGCTGATCGCCACGGGCCACACCGCGGACGACCAGGTCGAGACGATCCTCTACCGGCTCGCGTCCTCGCCGAGCCGCCGCGCCCTGCTCGGGATGAAGCCCCGTGACGGCAAGCTGGTGAGGCCGCTCCTCGCCTTCACCCGCGTGCAGACGACCGCCTACTGCGAAGAGCGCGAGCTCCCATGGCGGGACGACCCCAGCAACGCCGAGTCCTCCTACGCCCGCAACCGGGTGCGGCATGGGCTGGCGAAGGCGATCGGGGAGGTCCACCCGGCAGCCACCCGCAACGTCCTGCGCACCGCGGAGCTGCTCCGCGCCGAGGCCGAGGTGCTCGACGGCCTGGTCGCCGCCGAGCTCGACGGCTCGAGCGGGTCGCCGCGGGGCGCGATCGAGCTCGATCGCCTCGCCGAGCTGCCTTCGGCGTTGCGCCGCCTCGTCGTGCAGCGACTTGCCGACCGCGCCGCCGGCCGGCCCGTCGCCGGCGCCGCCAACCACGCCGACGAGGTCGCTGGGCTGCGCCGCACCGGCACCGCGATGCTCGACCTCGGCGGCGGCGTGCGGGCTGTCGCGGAGCGCGGCGTCCTGCGCGCCGAACGTTGAATACGCTGCCGCCGTGACCGACTCGGTGATCGGCGAGACCCTCGTCTCCAGCGAGGTGCTGCAGCGGCGCGTCGCCGAGCTGGGCCGCCAGATAAGCACCGACTACGAGGGTCGCGACCTCTTCATGATCGGCGTCCTCAAGGGCGCGGTGATCTTCCTTGCCGACCTGATGCGGCACCTCACGGTCCCCTGCGAGATCGACTTCATGGCGGTCTCCAGCTACGGATCTCAGACCGACTCCTCGGGCGTGGTCCGCATCCTCAAGGACCTCGACGCGCCGATCGAGAATCGCCATGTGCTGATCGTCGAGGACATCATCGACTCCGGCCTCACCCTCCAGTACCTGATGCGCAACCTGCGGGCGCGCGAGCCGGCCTCGCTGGAGGCCTGCGCGCTGCTCACCAAGCCGGAGCGGCTGCGGGTCGACCTGGAGCCCCGCTACGTGGGTTTCCGCATCCCGAACCGCTTCGCGATCGGCTACGGGCTCGACCACGGCCAGCGGCACCGCAACCTCGACTACGTGGCCGCGCTCCACGAGTAGCGGCTCCCGCGGGCGGCCGGCGGCGCGCCCGGGAAAACCGGCCAGGCGCCGAAATCCCCCTGGTACGCTGATTTTCCCGTGAGGCGTTTCTTCAAGAGCGCGGCCTTTCCGATCCTGCTGGTGGTGATCCTCGCCTTCGTCGCCCAGCGGGTGATCAGCCCCGGCGCGGAGAGCGACCCGCCGTCCTACAACGAGCTGATCGCGCCCAAGACCGGCCTGATCGCCAAAGGCGAGATCAAGGAGATCACGGTCAAGACCGAGGACAACACCCTCGAGGTCACCCCGAAGGGCGAGAACGCCGACGGCTTCGAGACCGGCTATCCGCCCAATACCGAGCAGAGCCTCGTCAACCTGCTGGAGCGCAACAAAGTTCAGTTCGATGTCAAGGGCAAAGGCGGCTCCAGCCTGCTCTCGCTGCTCACCTACATCCTGCCTTTCGTGCTCTTCCTGGGCTTCTGGATCTTCTTGATGAACCAGATGCAGGGCGGCGGCTCGCGTGTCATGAACTTCGGCAAATCGAAAGCGAAGCGGATGTCGGTGGACGCGCCGAAAATCACCTTCCGCGACGTCGCCGGCGTCGACGAGGCGGTGCAGGAGCTGCACGAGATCAAGGAGTTCCTCGAGAACCCGAAGAAATTCCAGGCGCTCGGCGCGCGCATCCCCAAGGGCGTCCTCCTCTACGGCCCGCCCGGGACCGGCAAGACGCTGCTCGCTCGCGCCGTCGCCGGCGAGGCCGGCGTGCCGTTCTTCTCGATCTCCGGCTCGGACTTCGTCGAGATGTTCGTCGGCGTCGGCGCCAGCCGCGTCCGCGACCTCTTCGAGCAGGCCAAGCAGAACTCGCCCTGCATCATCTTCATGGACGAGATCGACGCCGTCGGCCGCCACCGCGGCGCCGGCATGGGCGGCGGTCACGACGAGCGCGAGCAGACCCTCAACCAGCTGCTCGTCGAGATGGACGGCTTCGAGATGAAAGACAACATCATCTTGATCGCCGCCACCAACCGGCCCGACATCCTCGACCCGGCGCTGCTGCGGCCCGGCCGCTTCGACCGGCAGGTCGTCGTCGACCGCCCCGACCGCAAGGGCCGCAAGAAGATCCTCGAAGTCCACACCCGCGGCAAGCCGCTCGGCAAGGAGATCGACCTCGACGCGCTGGCCGGCCAGACCCCTGGCTTCACCGGTGCCGACCTCGCCAACCTGATCAACGAGGCGGCGCTCTTGACCGCCCGCTCGGGGCATCGCGAGATCACGATGAACGAGCTCGAGGAGGGGATCATGCGCGTGATCGCCGGCCCCGAGAAGAAGACGCGGGTGATGAGCGAGAAGGAGCGACTGATCACCGCCTTCCACGAGCTCGGCCACGCGATCGTCGGCCACCTGCTGCCCAACTGCGACCCGGTCCACAAGATCTCGATCATCAGCCGCGGCCAGGCGCTCGGCTACACGATCAGCCTGCCCACCGAGGACAAGTTCCTGACCAGCCGCGCCGAGCTGACCGACACGATGGCGATGACGCTGGGCGGCCGCGCCGCCGAGGAGATCGTCTTTGGCGAGATCACCACCGGCGCCTCCAACGACCTAGAAAAGGTGACCGAGACGGCGAAGCAGATGGTGATGCGCTTCGGCATGTCCGAGCGCCTCGGGCCGCGCGTCTTCGGACACGACCGCGGGCAGCCGTTCCTGGGCCGCGAGTTCTCGGCCGAGCCCGACTACTCCGACGAGATCGCGCGCGAGATCGATGATGAGATCCGCCGCATCGTCGAGTCCGCCCACCAGACCGCCAAGGACATCCTCACCGAGCGCCGCCAGGAGCTCGACCGCATCTCCAACATCCTGCTCGAGCGCGAGACGATCGACGCGGAGCAGTTCGTCGCCCTGCTCGACGGCAAGCCGGAGGGCGAGGTGTTCGCCGACGACGAGGAGTCCGAGCCGCTCGAGCCGCCCGCCGAGCCGGCCCGTCCGGAGCGTGGCAAAGCGCCGCGCCCCTCGCCGCGCCCACGGCCTGGGTTCGCGGGCTCCGAACCGGCTTAGCCGCCATGAAGCTCATGGGGGTCGTCAACGTGACCCCGGACTCGTTCTCCGACGGCGGGCTCTTCCTCGACGAGGAGGCGGCGGTCGCGCACGGGGAGGAGCTGGCACGCGACGGGGCCGACATCCTCGACGTCGGAGGGGAATCGACGCGGCCCGGCGCGGCTGAAGTGAGCGGGGTGGAGGAGCGCGAGCGGACCGAGCCGGTCGTGCGGGCGCTGGCCGCGGCGGGGCACGAGGTCTCGATCGACACCTCCAAGTCCTCAGTTGCCGAGGCGGCTCTCGCGGCAGGCGCCTCGATCGTCAACGACGTCACCGCGCTGCGCGGCGACCCGGAGATCGCCCCGCTCGTCGGCGAGCGGGGCGCCGGGCTCATCCTCATGCACATGCAGGGCGACCCGCGCACCATGCAGCTCGAACCGACCTACGAGGACGTCGTCGACGACGTCAAGGCGTTCCTCGCCGAGCGCACCGAAGCGGCGGTGGCTGCCGGCGTCGCGGAGGAGCGGATCTGGCTCGACCCGGGGATCGGCTTCGGCAAGACGCTCGACCACAACCTGGAGCTGCTGCGCCGGCTCGGCGAGCTGGGCGACCTGGGCCGGCCCCTCGTCGTCGGCACGTCCCGCAAGAGCTTCATCGGCAAGATCGATGGCTCCGAGGTCGGTGAGCGGCGCGGCGGCACGATCGCCTCGTCCGTGCTCGCCGCGGCCGAGGGCGCCGACGTCCTGCGCGTCCACGACGTCGCGGAGTGCCGGCAGGCCCTGACGATGAGCGCGGCGATCCTCGGGTAGGTTCCCGCGCGGGAGCAAAGCCATGGACGAGCCGAACGGGAACGGGATCGAGTCGCGGGTCGAGATCGACCTGCGCGCCCTATCGATCTACACCCACCACGGCGTCAGCGAGGCCGAGCAGGAGATCGGCCAGCGGCTGGAGTTCGACATCTCCTTTGACGTGCCCGACTGCGATGCGGTTCTCACCGACCGGGTCGAAGACACGATCGACTACGCCGAGGTCGCCGACCTGGTCGCCCTTGCCGCCACCGAGCGCAGCTACCGGACGCTCGAGCGTCTCGCCCAGGTAGTCGCCGGGCGGCTGATGGAGCGCTTCGGCTGCGAATCGGTGCGGGTGCGGGCCGCCAAGCCGGAGCCGCCGCTGCCGCTGGCGATCCAGGAGGTGGCCGTCGAGGTGACCCAGGAGCGCACGCTCGAAGCAGAGGATGAGGAAGGCGAGGAGGCCTGAGATGAGGACGGGCTACCTCGGCCTTGGCTCGAACGTGGGCGATCGCGAGGAGCACCTGCGCGCCGCGGTCGCGGCGCTGCCCGAGCACGGCGTCCAGGTCGAGGCCGTCTCCTCCGCCTACGAGACCGAGCCGGTCGGCGAGGTGCTCGACCAGCCCGACTTCCTCAACGCCGCGATCCGCGTCCGCACCGATCTCGAGTCCGAGCCGCTGCTGGAAGTCTGCAAGGCGATCGAGGTCGAGCAAGGCCGCATGATGGAGGCGTCTCGCCACAGCCCCCGGCCGCTCGACATCGACCTCCTCCTGCTGGGCGACCTGGAGCTGCGGAGCGAGCGCCTCACCCTGCCGCACCCCGAGGTCACCTCGCGCCGCTTCGTCCTAGCGCCGCTGCTCGAGCTCGACCCGGAGCTGGCCCTGCCGGACGGCACGAGGCTCGCCGACGCGCTCGAGCGGCTAGGGCCGGGACAGCGCGCCGAGCGCCGCGGCTCGCTCGATCTGGCAGGCTGAAGCCACGATGGCGCGGATCAACCTCACCCGCATCTACACCCGCTTGGGGGACGACGGCGAGACGCACCTTGGCGACATGAGTCGCGTGCCGAAGACCGACCCGCGGATCGAGGCCTACGGCACGGTCGACGAGCTGAACGCGCAGGTCGGCCTGGCGGTAGCGCTGGCGAGCGAGATGCCCGAGCGCTTCCAGGCGTGGCTGCGGCGCGTCCAGAACGACCTCTTCGACGTCGGCGCCGACCTCTGCCTGCCGCCCGGCAGCCGCGAGGGCAAGCTGACGGTCACCGCCGAGCAGACCAAGTGGCTCGAGGAGCGCTGCGACGAGGTCAATGAGGAGCTGCCGCCGCTCACCTCCTTCGTCCTGCCCGGCGGCAAGCCGGCGGCAGCTCTGCTGCACGTCTGCCGCACGGTCTGCCGGCGCGCCGAGCGGCGTGTCCTCTCGGTCGACTCGGTCAACCCCGAGGTCGTCAGCTACCTGAACCGTCTCTCCGACCTCCTCTTCATCCTCGCCCGCGCAGCCAGCGAGGGGGAGGAAGTGCTGTGGAAGCCGGGGGGCTCGCGGCCGGACAGCGGTTCTTGAAGGTTCCGTTAACGCGGCTTCCACCCCTCTCCGCGGCGCCCGTGCGACGGGTCTCTCGGGAAAGCGCCGGCGAGAGACGCCGGGGCCACCCAGAGGAAGGAGTCACAGATGAACAGGAAGCTGAAGGCACTCAGTGTCAGCGCATGCGCTGTCCTTGTGGTTGTCGCGCTCGGGGGGATGAACGCCCGGGCTGAAACGGGTGGGCACTTCGTCACCGAAGCGGCACCCGCGATCATCAAAGGGACCGAGGGCGGAAACCACCATCTCCACTTTGCCGTCGATGGCGGGGTCGCGATCGGATGCAAAGAAGACTCTTACGTCGCGACGATGGGGACGACCACAGCCACCGAACTGAATCTGACCCCGAGTTGGAGCAAATGCTCGACAACAACTGAAGGCGGCGGCGAATTCGACATCGAAGAGAAAGGCTGCACGATCCAGCTCACAATCGGGAAAAACCCGACCGGCCATAACACAGGTCACTTCGTCTGCCCGGCGGGCGTGACCGGGATCGACATCAAACACCCCAACTGCACGATCAGGGTCCCGCCACAGACATTCACCGGGATGGCCTATCTGAAAGGTCCCGAAAACTCGGTCACACTCAACAGCACAACGGTGTCCCTCACAATTCACCACGAGGGTGGACCCTGCATCTTCCTGGGGACAACCCACTCGGGCACCTTCATCGGCTCGATGGTGCTGCGGGCGACGACGTTCTCCGGCAACCCGACCGGGCTCTCGGCGACAGGCTGAGCGCTTGAGTGGCGCGCCGGTGGCTAAGCCGTCGCCGGCGCGCTGCGCAGCGGCTGCAGCCAGGCGGGCGGCAGGAGCGGCGGCGTCTTGCCCGGGTAGTCCGGGACGACCCGCTGCGCCAGCCGCCCGGCGGGGCGGTCCTCGATCAGCGGCCGCAGGTCTTCGAGCGTCATCGCCAGGCCCAGGCTCGGCGCGATCTGGAAGTCGGCCGCGTTGAGCCGCTCGCCGTTGAGGACGCCGGCCTCGATCCACTCGTCGACCTGGCGCAACAGCTCCGGCAGCTCGGCCAGCGCCTGCCGCGTGTTCTCGTCGGTCGCCTCGTTGAACCGGGCCGAGAGGGCGACGATCGGCGCCCCGGTTTTCACGGCAAGCCCGACCGGCACGCCGAGTCGCGCCCCCTCCGAGTAGCTGCGCAGCGAGGAGCGGTCTTTCTTGATCGACCACCAGAGGATCTGGCGGACGGGGTGCTGAAGCCGTTCGTCGCCGAAGCGCTCGGCCTCCTCGACGGTGGCCCGCTGCTCTGGATCGCTGGGGAAGAGGGGCGGCTCGGGGCGCAGGCGCTCGAGCTCGCGAGCTATCTCGCGCGAGCCCTGGATCTTGCGGCCGTCGAGCTTCATCGCCGGCACCGTGTTGCGGGGGAAGCCGAGGCTCCGAACGACCAGCTTCGAGACGACGGGGATCAGGTCGCGACGCTTGCAGCCGATTCCCTTGTGCCGCAGCATCAGCTCCGAGCAGATGCTCGGATGCGAGGCGGGGATGACGTAGAGGCGTGCGTCCACGGCACGATCCTATGCGGAATCGGCCCGGTTTGGCTGCCTGGCCAGTCGCCGGTCGCGATAATCGCCCCGTGCTCCTCGCGGTCGACGTCGGCAACACCCAGACCCACCTCGGCGCCTTCGACGGCGAAGAGCTCGTGCAGCACTGGCGCTTCCAGACCCGCTCTGGAGCCACCGGGGACGAGCTGGCGGAGCGGATCGCCGGCCTCTTCACTCTCTGCGGGATGTCCTTCGACGCGGTCGACTCGGTCTGCGTCTCCTCTGTCGTGCCGCCGCTCGGCTCGCAGTTCGAGCAGCTGGCCGCGCGCTACCTGAAGACCGATTGCCTGACGATCGGCCCCGGGGTCAAGACCGGGATGCCGATTCGGATCGACAACCCGCTCGAGGTCGGTGCCGACCGCCTCGTCAACTCGATCGCCGCCTACGACCGCTTCGGCGAGGCCTGCATCGTCGTCGACTTCGGCACCGGCATCAACGTCGACGTGGTCTCCGCGGAGGGCGAATACCTCGGCGGCGCGATCGGCCCCGGGCTGGAGATCTCGCTCTCGGCGCTGATCGACCGCGCGGCGCGGATCACGCGCATCGATCTGGAAGCCCCCGAAGCGGCGATCGGCCGCTCCAGCCGCGCCGCGATCCAGGCCGGCTTCGTCTTCGGCTTCGCCGGCATGATCGACGGCATCGTGCGCCGCATCGAGGAGGAGCTGGGCGAGGCTCGCCTGCTCGCCACCGGCGGCCTCGCCTCCGTGGTCGTCCCCTACACCGAGACGATCGAGGAGGTCGACGACATGCTTACCCTCAAAGGGCTGCGATTGATCCATGAGCGCAACTCCCACACGCCCCCAGCTGACTGACCCCTTCCGGATCGGCGACGTCGAGATCGCCAACCGCGTCCTGCTCGCGCCACTCGCTGGGATCGGCAACTGGTTCGTGCGCTTGCAGGCGAAACGGCACGGAGCCGGGCTCGCAGTCTCCGAGATGATCTCCAGCTTCGGCCTCCACCACCGCAACGAGCGCACCCTGCGCGAGCTGATGCGGATCCACCCCGACGAGCACCCGGTCTCGGTGCAGCTCTTCGGCCACGACCCGGAGGTGATGCGCTCGGGCGCCGCGATTGCCGTCGGGGCCGGCGCCGACCTGATCGACATCAACATGGGGTGCCCCGTTCGTAAGGTGCGCAAGACCGGCGCCGGCGCCGAGCTGCTCGCCGACCCCGAGCTCGCCCTCGCCCTCGCCCTCGGCGCGATCGAGGGCGCCGGGGGCCGGCCGGTCACGGTGAAGATTCGCTCCGGCCTGCGGGCGGGCGACCGCTCCGGCTTCGAGCTGGCGATCCGCCTGGTCGAGGAGGCGGGCGTCGCGGCGATCGGCTTCCACCCGCGGGCCGCGACCGTCGGCCACAAGGGCCAGCCCGACTACGGACTGACCCGAGCGTTAGTCGAGCGGATCGACGTGCCGGTGATCGTCTCCGGCGGCCTGCGCAGCGCCGAGGCTGCCCGCCGCGCCTACGAGGCATCCGGCGCTGCCGCGGTGATGATCGCCCGCGGCTCGCTCGGCAACCCCTGGGTCTTCGCGGAGCTGACAGGCCGCCGCGAGGCGCCGCCGTCGCGCGAGGAGATCGTCGCCGAGCTCGCTTGGATCCTCGCTTCCGGGGTCGAGCACTGGGGGCCCGAGCGG
>DASQDJ010000084.1:0-5272 GCA_035634215.1 Solirubrobacterales bacterium
CGGCGCCCCTGGCGGACGCGTCGGAAGGGGGCGCCGGGGGCTAGGGCGGGCAGGCGCCCCAGAGGCCCTCGCCGGCGCGCGCCGCGCGCAGCTCCAGGCGCCGCAGCAGCGGCGCGAAGCGGTCGTTCGGCGGGATCGTCAACGTCTCGGCGAGCCCTTCGCGGACGAGCGCCGCGTTGACGAAGCGTGGCCGGTCGGGCGCGTGCGCCTCGAAGGCGGGATCGAGGTAGGCATAGGCGAGTAGGCGGTCATAGGGGTCGCGGCGCTCCTCGCCGAAGACGAGGCGGACGCGCTTGCCCTCCAGCAGCCGCCGCGCGAAGCTCGACGCGCGCGGGCCGAAGCACTCGACCGGCGCGCCTGGCCGCACGCTCTCAGGCGTGTCGACGCCGATCAGCCGCACGTCCTCCTCCTCGCCGTCGATCCGGGCCTCGAAGGTGTCGCCGTCGACGACGCGGGTTACCAGGGCGATCGCTCGCGGCGGGCCGCCCTCGCCGTTCCCCGTCCCTTCCCAGGGGCGGAGGATGAGCAGCACGGCTATGACGAGCAGCGCCGTGCTGCCGAGCCAGCTCCTCAGGGAATGCGCCTCACGTTGCCGACCAAGGTCTCTTTGATCTGGCCGACTATCTCCAGCGCCTCGCTCCACTCGCGCTGCCAGACGTTGCGGCCGAAGATGACGCCGCTGCCCCCCGCCTGCATGATGTCGCGGGTGTTGGTGAGGACGGTCTCGTCGTCGACCTTGGAGCCGCCGGAGAGGACGACCAGCGCCCGCCCGGCCGACTCGACGCACTGGCGGATCGCCTCGGCCTGGTCGACTTCCATCTCGTTGTAGGGGGCGGGGGCCTCCTTGTCCTTGCCGGGGTCGCTCTTCGGCATGTTGAGCTTGACCACGTCGGCGCCCATCTCCATCGCGAGGCGCGCCGCGTAGTCGATCGCGTAGAACGAGTTCGGGCCGCCCTTGCCTTCGACGGCTTCGCCGCGCGGGTAGGACCAGACGACCAGCGGCATGCCGAAGCGGTCGCAGTCTTCGCGCACTTGGCGGAGCTGGGCGAGGTCCTCGTCCTGGCGCGGCGAGCCGACGTAGAGCGTGTAGCCGATCGCGTCGGCACCGAGCCGCACGCCGTCCTCGACGCTGGCGTTGCAGGTCGAGAGCGCCTTGGCGGAGGAGGGGATGTCGGTCTTGCCGTTGACCTTGAGGATCAGCGGCACCTGGCCGGCGTAGTCGGGGTAGTACTTGCTGGCCATGCCGATCTGGCAGGCGAGCGCCGAATAGCCACCCTCGACCGCCAGCCGGAACTGGTAGTCGGGGTCCTTGGAGGCCGGGTTGGGGAAGAAGTCGCGGGGGCCATGCTCGATGCCCTGGTCGATCGGCAGCAGCATCAGGGTCCCGTTGCCGGGGCCGAACTCGAACAGCAGCCTGCGCAGGCGGGCTCGTTTTCCGGGGGCCAGATCGCTGAGAAGCGATTTCTGCTCGGTCAGGCTCTTCAACTCCACGCTGATTTCCTCCTAGAGAAGACGGGGTATGACCGCAGTATGTCACCGGCGCGGGGGCGAAAGCCGGCCTGGGGAGCGCCGAAGCGGGCGTGACGCGGGGTTTATCCTCGGACGACCGTGAGCGAGGGACGACACCCGTCATGAGCGAGACTGAGCTCAGCGTCATCTGCAAGAACTGCGGCTCGGAGGTAAGCCCCTACGTCACCGAGTGCCCCTACTGCGGGGCTCGGCTGCGCAAGCGGGCGCCGAAGCTGGAGCGACGCGGCGACGCGCTCGAGGCGAAGCCGAAGCGGCGCCCGCGCGGCTCGCTGTTCCGGGCGGCGCGGCGGCAGCGGCGCGAGGCCGAGAGCGGCCGCCCCGACCGTCCCTACGCGACGCTGGCAGCGATCCTTGCCTCGGCGGCGCTGGTGCTGGTCCAGGCAGCGAGCGGCGAGCCGCTGAGCTCGCTGGGGGCGGTGGTCGTGCCGATCGACGTCGAGTGGTGGCGCGTCTTCACGGCGCCTTTCGTATACGCGGACGTCGGCTACCTGTTCGTGGTGGCAGTCGCCCTGGCGATCTTCGGCGTCGGCTTGGAGCGCCGCCTCGGCACCGCGCTGACCGCGGTGCTGCTGCTGGCCTGCGGGGCGCTGGGCATGCTCGCCGCCGCCGGCGTCGCCGATGCCCGCGACGACCTCGTCGTGGCCGCCGGCGGCAACGGAATGGCGCTCGGCGCTCTCGCCGCCTGGTTCGCCGTCCGCCGGGCGGAGGCGAGCGACCCGGTCGACCGCGACTACGACTGGGTCGGGGTCGCCGTCGCGGCCGCCGTCCTGCTGGCGCTGCCGATCTTCGAGTCGACCGCCGACGTCTTCGCCGGCCTGGCCGGCGGCGCCATCGGCGGCCTCGCCGGAGTGGCCACCGGCCTGCGGCGTCCCGCTCGCTGAGCGCGCTCCGACTAGTCGGAGCGCGTGCCCTACAGCGATGAGGAACTGGACGCCGCGGTCGAGCGGCTGGCCGACGCCGAGCGCTTCGCCGAGGCGGAGGCAGTGGTCGCCCGCGCCGCCCCCAAGCTGCAGAAGGTGCTGGCCAGCGCCCTCGTCGAGGGCGGCTGGTTCGGCGAGCCGCACGAAGCGGAGGCGCTGAAGGCGGCGACCGCCCCCGACCCCGAGGAGCGGATCGCCGCGGTCAGGACGCTGCTCGCCGAGGAGGCGAGGATGGGCATGATGGTCGGCGTCGCCGTCGGTTGGGCACTGCACGAGGAGATGAGCGTCCCCAGGGGCGAGAAAGGAGAGAGCTGACGATGGAGATCCGGTTTCATGGCCATTCGTGCTTCGAGCTGAGCGAGGGGGAGACGACGGTGCTGGTCGATCCCTTCCTGGCGCCGAACAACCCGAGCGCGGTCGCCACGGCCGACGACGTCAACCCGACCCACGTCGCGCTCTCCCACGGGCACGCCGACCACGTCGCCGACGCGGTCCCGGTGGCGACGCGGACCGGCGCGCACTGCGTCGCGATGGTCGAGCTCGCCAACTGGCTCGAAGGCCAGGGAGTGGAGAAGGTCAGCGACCCCAATCTCGGCGGCACGGTCGAGTTCGATTGGGGCTACATCTCGCTGGTCCCCGCCTGGCACACGAACACCACGCCGGGCTCCGAAGAGAAGCCGTTCAGCGCCGAGCACGGCGTCGTGATGGGGCCGGCGGCCGGGCTGGTGATCAAGATCGGGGAGACGACCGTCTACCACGCCGGCGACACCTGCCTCTTCAGCGACATGAAGCTGATCGCGCAGCGCAGCGACGTCGACGTCGCCCTGCTGCCGATCGGCGGCCACTACACGATGGACCGCCGCGACGCGGTCGTCGCCGCCGAATTCGTCGGCGCCGGCACGGTGATCCCGATGCACTACGACACCTTCCCGGCGATCGAGACCGACGCCGATGCGTTCAAGTCCGAGGTCGAGTCGAAGACGTCGTCGCGAGTCGTCCTGATGAAGCCGGGCGAGACGCACACGGCCTGACAAAGGGCGCTCCCGGCGAGCCTTCGCACTTAGTCGGGCACAGGCCTACGAAGTGCGAAGGCAAAGGGACTCATAGAGACTGGCTGGCTGGCCAAACCGGTGGTACGCTCGGCCGATGGAGGCCAGACAGGCGACCGGGATCACGTCGAGGACCGACCGGGATGACTTCCAGGCGACGGCCGATCCGGCGCTGAACGAGGCGGCCGATCGCACCGCCGACGTCAAGCTGCTCAGCTACGCGGAGCTCTACGCGCTTTGGGAGCGGCAGCAGTGGCAGACGCAGGAGCTCGACTTCAGCCGCGACCGCGAGGACTGGCACGAGCGGATGAGCCCCGAGGAGCGCTTCCAGCGCATGTACGGGCTGTCGTCGTTCTTCATCGGCGAGCAGAAGGTCGCCGAGGAGCTGGGGCCGATCATGCGGGCGGCGCCAACCGAGGAGCAGCGGATCTTCCTCTGCACGCAGATCGCCGACGAGGCGCGCCACGTCCGCTTCTTCGAGCGCTTCTACCGCGAGGTCGGCGTGCTCGAGGCCGACGGGCTCCCCGAGATGCTGGCCGAGACGTCGCGGCACCTCAACGAGAACTTCGAGCGCCTCTTCGACGAGATGCTGAAGCGGCGGACCGACCGGCTCTCGGCGGAGCCTGGCGACACCGAGGCGCTGGTCGAGGCGGTGACGCTCTACCACATGGTGATCGAGGGGATGCTCGCCCTCACGGGGCAGCACTTCATCATGGATTACAACGAGCGCGAAGGGACGCTGCCCGCCTTCGTGGAGGGCTTCGGGAACGTCGCCCGCGACGAGCACCGCCATGTCGCCTTCGGCTCGGTCTTCCTGCGCGAGAAGGCGCGTGAGGACGAGCGCTACAAGGCGGCGATCCAGCGCACGCTGGAGGAGGCGCTGCCGGTCGCCGACGGCGTCCTCTCGCCGCCCTGGGCCCCCGAAGGCGACGACTGGGAGCTGTTCGGCTACTCGCTGGCCGAGACGCGGCAGTTCGCGGGCACCTGCCTGATGCGGCGCCTCAAGGTAATCGGGCTGGGCTGACCCTTATTCGGTCGGCGCGTCTTCAGCGGGCGCTTCGACGCTCGTGGCCGCTTCGCCCGTTTCGCCGCTGGGGGAAGGGACTGGCGTCGGCGCCGGTTCGGGCGTCGGCACCGGTTCGGGGGCGGGTGCCGGGACGGGGGGTGGCGGTTCGCTGGGAGGCGGTGGGCTTTCGACGGGCGGCGGGGCCGTGGCGGGCGTGCCGCCAACCGTGACGACGACGATGTCTCCGCCCGTGGGCGCGCCGGCGGCGCCGGTCGGCGGTTTGGCGGCGGTCACGCCGACCCCACCGCCGTCCACGGTCGCCGACTCTTCGGTGGTCTCGAGCGTCGGCGCCGGCGCTTCCGTGGCGCCGGTAGCCGGCGCTTCGAGCTCGGACGGCGCCGGCTCGACCGACGGCGGCGCCGGCTCGGCTTCGGGGGCGGCCGCGAGCGGCTCCTGGACGGCCTCTGCCAGCGGCTGGGGGGCCGCCGCTGCCACGACGCGCGCGGGAGCGATCGGAGGCGCCGGGCGGCGCAGGTCGGCGAACGGCGCGGAGGCCTTCGGCGTGACGGTCGACGCCGGAGTGACGATCTCCTCGTTGACGCCCACCGCGCCAGCGGTCAGCGCCGCCGCGGTGAGCGCGCCGGCCACCGCCTTGGAGCCGATGGCGCCTCCGACGGCGCCGCCGATGCCGGCAGCGCCACCGCCTCCGCCGAGCGCCGCGCCGACGGTTCCGACCGTGCCGACGGCGCCCGCGCCGGCGGTCGCCG
>DASQDJ010000085.1:0-2309 GCA_035634215.1 Solirubrobacterales bacterium
GTAGCTTTCGGCGTCGAAGCGCGGAACGTAGCGGCGCGGGGTAGTGAAGGTGCGATCGGCGCCATAGACGGTCCCTTTGGAGTTGGTGGCGACGAGGCGGTAGTGGTAGGTGGTGGAAGGGGTGAGATTGGTGAGGGGCTCGGAGACCGGCTCGCCGGCCGGAACGGTGCCGAGCATCGCTTTCGGGGAGGCTGGCGCTTTGGCGCCGTAGGAAGTCGTCGGGCCGTATTCGAACTGGTAGGTGGTCGAGTCGTTGCCGGGGTTCACCATTCCATGGAGAACCAGGCTCGTGGCCTGCTGATCGCTGACGGGCCCGCTCTCGGCTTCTGGCAGAAGCCGCATGTCGAACAAAGTGCCATCCCTCACGTCGAGCAGCGGCTCCTTGATGCCGTCGCCCGAGGTGTCGGTCCAATTCAGGTTGCCCTCTTCTTCGAGGGTTTTCTTGATCCATTCGACGTCTGCCGCGGAGTCGGGGTCTTTCTGCATCGCAAGCAGTGCCGCCGCGCCGGCTACGTGGGGGGCCGCCATCGAAGTGCCATTCCTGTATCCGTAACCGCCGCCCACCAAGGTTGACAAGATGCAGACGCCAGGGGCCGTCACGTCGACTTTTGGCCCATAGTTGCTGAACGTTGCCCTGTGGTCGTCAGGCCCGTGTCCGGAACACGAGGATGGCGGGTTGCCGAATCCCCCGCTAGATCCGTTGTAGTCGGCGATCGCCGAGACGGTGACGACCTTGTCGCTGATCGCCGGGACCATGTCAATCACGCGGTTGTCGTTGCCGGCGGCGGCGATGTTGATGACCCCCGCCTCGTTCAGTTCCTGCTGAGCTTTGTCAAGCGCAGGGCTGCCCGATGAGTAGTAGCCGACGCTCGAGTTAATCACCTCGATCTCGTCCGAGTGCTCGGCCACCCAGTCGAGCCCGTTGAGGTAGGTGGCGAACGTTCCTTGGCTGTTGTCGTTCAGCACCTTGACCGACCAGAGGCGCGCCCCCGATGCCACGCCGACCACCCCAGAGCCGTCGTCGATCGCGGCGATGGTCCCGGCGACATGGGTGCCGTGCCAGTGAACCGCGGTACCGCTGCCGTCCACACAGCCCATCAGACAATCGGTGCGCCGGAAGACGTAGAGCTCTTCTGAGAGGTTCTGGTCGATGCCGCTGTCAAGCACGGCGACGTCCACGGTCGCCCATCTGTCACTCGTCTGGTTGATGTAGATGCTGCTGTTAGCGGCGGCGAAAATGCGGTTGATCCCGGCCGGGGTGGTCTGCGCCAGCCCTTCGCCCTGGACGTCCGGCTCGATGGAGACAATTTTGGGGTCTTTGCGCAGCTCCTCGATCTCCGCTTCGGTGAATTTGGCCGCATAGCCCTTCAGGGCGTGCTCGTAGGTCGCGAGCAGGCTGCCGTCGAACCTCTCAGCGTGTTCCCGGGCGACCTGGGCCGGTCCTTTCACCTCGTCGCGCAGGACGACGACGTAGCCGAGGGGAGCCTCTTCGGCGCCGACCGTCGACGAGAGGGTGCCGGCGGCAACGGCCGCGACGGCGACAAGCAGTGCAAGGCGGATTCCGGGATGACGCATGTTGCCCTTTCGAGAGGTGGGTGAGTGGTTATCTGCCAGGGACCTAGGGCCGTGGCTCGAGCTTCTTGGGCGGCGGTCTCCACGAGATCGCCAAGGCGCCGCCCTCGATCACGATGCCCTCAACCGTCGCTCGTAGGGTGCGGGGGCCTCGCCTGGCCAGCAGCCGCCGGCCATGTCGTGAAAGGCGCAGTCGAAGGGTTCTTTTCATTCCAGCCGCGAGGCGGACGTGACCGAATGCCAGAAGCTTCTTCCCGCGAGACAGGACCTTGACCGTGCCCGCGCACGTTGCACCGGAAGGGCCGACGCAGGAAGCGCGGATCGCTACGAAGCCATTACGCGCCACGGCGCGTCTGCCGAGCCGAAGGGTGACGGCTGGCGGGGAGAAATCGGGCTGTCTCGGTTTGAGCACCGGGTCGGCCTCGTCGGAGAATTCAACCTCGTCGGGGAATTCATCTACGACCACGACGGGAGACCACGGTCCCCAGCTCATCTGCAGGCGAACCTCGACGTCCCAGCAATAGTAGGTGCCGTCGAAGCTGTGCCAGGTGACGGTGACGCCGCCAAGCGGACCCGCCGCTACGGCCGGGAGGATCGACTGCTCGCCGAGACGGGAAACCTGTTGGATGGGGCCGGGGACGCCGTCGAGGCCGATGAAGGCCGCCTGCACGACATCGCCCTCGGGGTCGAAGCCGACTTCGCATTCAGGTGCCGGCCCAGGTTCGATGAACCCGGGC
>DASQDJ010000086.1:0-12983 GCA_035634215.1 Solirubrobacterales bacterium
GCGCCCTCGCCGAGGTGATTCCCGAGGACGCGATCGTCGTCCTCGAGTCTCCTTCGAGCACGCTGGCGCTGCGCAACCAGCTGCGCATCTCCCGCCCCGGCAGCTACTACTTCAGCGCCGGCGGCGGGCTCGGTTTCGGCCTCGCCGCCTCGGTCGGGGTGCAGCTGGCCCAGCCCGACCGCCCCGTCGTCTGCGTGCTCGGCGAGGGCTCAGCGCAGTACGCGATCACCGCGTTCTGGAGCGCCGTCGCCTACCGGGCCCCGGTCACCTTTCTCGTCCTCCAAAACGAGGAGTACGCGATTCTCAAATGGTTCGCCGAGGTCGAGCAGGTGAACGGCGCCCCCGGCCTCGACCTGCCGAAGCTCGACGTCGCCGCCGTCGCCGAGGGCTACGGCGTCAAGGCGCACCGGGGGAAAGAGCGCGACGAGGTTGCGGCGGCGCTCAGCACCGCGCTCGCCTCCTCGCAGCCGGAGCTGGTCGAAGTACCGGTGGCGCCGGGCATGTCGCTCTTCTAGCCTCGGCCCATGCCCCTGCTGCAGCGCACGCGTTCGCCGGTCCCGCTGCCGCCGAGCCGGCCGGTGCCCGACCGCGCGCCGGAGGAGCTGGCCACCGGCACGCCGCAGCCGCTGCGCGCCGAGCTGGAAGCGCTGCTCGGCGCCGACCGCGTCCTCGCCCGCGCCAGCGACGTCGTCCGCTACGCCTCCGACGCCAGCCCCTACCGGCTGCTGCCGAAAGCGGTCGTGATGGCGCGCGAGGCGGCCGACGTCGCCAAGCTGCTCGACTACGGTCGCGGCGCCGGCCTGCCGGTCGTCTTCCGCGCCGGGGGCACCAGCCTCAACGGCCAGGGCCAGACCGACGGCATCCTGGTCGACGTGCGCCGCCACTTCGGCGGCGTCGCGGTCGAGGACGAGGGACGGCTGGCCCGGACCAAACCGGGGACGGTGCTCGGCCACGCCAACCGGGTGCTCGCCCCGCACGGCCGCAAGCTCGGCCCCGATCCGGCCAGCACCGACGTCGCCACGGTCGGCGGCGTGATCGCCAACAACTCGGGCGGCATGCGCTGCGGCGTCGTCCATGACTCCTACTCGACGCTGCGCTCGCTCACCTTCGTGCTGGCTTCGGGGACGACCATCGATACGGCGGCGCCGGGCGCGGCGGAGCGCTTCGCCGCAGAGGAGCCGGAGCTAGCCGCCGGCCTGGTCGCGATCCGCGACGAGATTCGCGCCGACGCCGAGCTGAGCGAGCGGATCCGGCGCAAGTTCGCGATAAAGAACACCACCGGCTACCGGCTCTGCGCCTTCCTCGACGCCGACGAGCCGCTGGAGATCTTCCGCCGCCTCCTGGTCGGCTCGGAGGGCACGCTCGGCTTCGTCGCCGAGGCGGTCCTCGAGACGGTGCCGCTGCCGGCCCGCACGACTACCGCCTGGATCCACTTCCCCGGCATCGACGAGGCGATCGCCCCGGTCCGCGACCTGGTCGGGGTCGGCGCCACCGCGGTGGAGCTGATGGTCGCCCCGGCGCTGATCACCGCCGCCTGGAACATGGTGGGCGCCCCGCAGGAGTGGAAGGAGCTGCCGCCGGAGTCGGCGGTGCTGCTGGTCGAGTTCGGCGCCGAGAGCGAGGAGGAGCTCGACGCCTACGTGGCGCGGGCGGGCGAGGTCCTTGCCGGCCACGAGACGATCCGGCCGATCGCCTTCACCCGCGACGCCGAGGAGGTCGAGCTGGCCTGGCGGGTCCGCGAGGGGCTGCACGGGCTGATCGGCCGCCTGCGCCTGCCGGGGACGGCGCTGATCGTCGAGGACGTCTGCGTGCCTCCCGAGCGGATCGCCGAGGGAGCCCACGACCTGCAGGCGCTGCTCGGCGAGCACGGCTTCCTGCCCGGCGTCGCCGGCCACGCCTCGGCCGGCAACCTGCACTTCATGCTGACGCCCGACTTCTCCAAGCAGGAGGACCTCGACCGCTACGAGGCATTCATGTCGAAGCTGGTCGAGCTGATCGTCGACAAGTACGACGGCTCGCTCAAGGCCGAGCACGGGACCGGGATCAACATGGCCCCCTATGTCGAGCGGGAGTGGGGGCCGGAGGCGACCGAGCTGATGTGGCGCGTCAAGCGGCTTGCCGACCCCGACGGCGTGCTGGCGCCGGGCGTTGTCCTCAACCGCGACCGCGGCGTCCACCTGCGCAACCTGAAGACCTCGCCGCCGATCGAGGAGTCGGCGACGACCTGCGTCGAGTGCGGTTTCTGCGAGCCGGTCTGCCCGAGCCGTGACCTGACGACGACGCCGCGCCAGCGGATCGTCCTGCGCCGCGAGATGGCGCGCCAGCCCGAGGGCTCGGCGCTTCGCCGGGCGCTCGAAGCCGAGTACGAGTACGACGCGCTGGAGACCTGCGCGGTCGACGGCTCCTGCCAGCTCGCCTGCCCGGTCGGGATCAACACGGGGACGCTGGTCAAGGAAGTCCGCGCCGCGCGGCACGGCGAGCGGGCCGAAGCGCTGGCGCTGGCGGCGGCGGAGCGCTGGGGCGCGGTCGAAGCCGCCTCGCGGGCGGCGCTGCGGATGGGCGGCCCGCTGGCGCGGCGCACGAAGCGCGGCAAGGCGCTGCCCCCGCCCGCCTCGGCGAAGCTGCCCGAGACGCGCCGCGAGGGCGCCGCCGCGGTCTACTTCCCCTCCTGCACGAATCGGATCTTCGGTCGCTCCCCGCTCGAGGCGCTGGTCGCCGTCTCCGAGCGGGCCGGGCTGCCGCTCTGGATCCCCGACGAGATCGCCGGCAGCTGCTGCGGCCTGCCGTGGAGCTCCAAGGGCTTCGCGGCGGCGCACGCGCACAAGGCGGGTGAGGTGGCCGAGCGGTTTAGGGAGTGGACCGACGACGGTCGCCTTCCCGTGGTGATCGACGCCGCCTCCTGCACGCAGGCGGTCGCCGGCATCGAGGACGAGCGGCTTGCTGGGGTCGAGGTCCTCGACTCGGTCGCGTGGGCGCACGATCGGCTGCTTCCCAACCTGGAGGTGACCCACAAGGTCGGCTCCGCGGCCCTCCATCCCACGTGCGCGACTCGCCACATGGGCCTGGCGCCGCGGCTCCGCTCACTCGCCGCCCAGCTCGCCGACGACGTCTACGTGCCGCCTTCGGCGACCTGCTGCGGCTTCGCCGGCGACCGCGGCATCACCCACCCCGAGCTGACCGCGGCCGCGACCCGGCCCCAGGCCGAAGAGCTTGCGGGACGCCGCTTCGACGCTCACCTCTCCAGCAACCGCACCTGCGAGATCGGCCTCAGCCGAGCCACCGGAGAGCGCTACGAGTCCATCGTCTTCCTGCTGGACCGCCTAACCCGCTGACGATTGCTGTATTGACCCCATTGGGGTGTGGTCAAAACATCAACCGCGTGCCGAGGCGACCGCCGCCGCGCCCTGTTGGTCCGCCTCCGCCTCGATCTCACGCACGACCTGGATCATGCGGCGGTCGCGTTCGAAGCGGCGGTCGAGCAGCGGGTTGATCAGGCCGCGTAGGGCCGAGACGTAGCGCCACCACTTCGGCGCGAAGATACGGGGCGCCCGTTCCTCGATCCCGAGGGCGACCGCGGCCCCGGCCTCCTCCGGCGTGATCCGCTTGCGCAGGAAGCCGGGCAGGTTCTGCTCCATGCGGCCCTCGTTGGCCGCGAACGCGTCCTGGACCATCTTCGTGTCGACCCAGCCGTAGTAGGCGACGCTGGCGCTCGCGCCGAGCGGGGTCAGCTCGGCACGCAGCGCGCGTCCCAGCGCCTCGACCCCCGCCTTCGCCACGGCGTAGGGGCTGTTCATCACCCCGTTGGCGAACGAGTAGACCGAGCCGGTGACGACGACGTGCCCCTTGCGCTCGACGATCTGGGGCAGCGCGGCGCGGACCGTGCGCCAGACGCCGAGCATGTCGACCTCGAAGACCCGCTCCCACTCCTCGGCGCCGATGCCGCGGACCGTCGCCAGCTTCGCCTGGGCGATGCCGGCGTTGGCGACGGCGACGTCGAGGCCGCCGAAGCGCTCGATCGTCTCGGCGACCGCAGCCTGCATCGCTCCGCTGTCGGTCACGTCGGCGCCGATCCCGATCGCCCGCGGGCCGACTCGCTCGGCCGCCTCGCGCGCCTCGTCGGCCACGAGGTCGACGACGGCGACGGAGGCGCCGCGGGTGTGGAGCTGGCGGGCGGTCTCGAAGCCGATGCCGCGGGCGGCGCCGGTGACCAGCGCCACCTTTCCATTCAGTGGGAAGACGGGCATGCGGCGTGGAGCGTAGCCGCTCCTAGAATCAGCCGCCCATGCCTGGCTTCAAGCCCGTCGACCCCCGTCAGTCCTTCCCCGAGCTGGAGGAGCGGCTGCTGGCGCGCTGGCGCGAGCGCGACGTCTTCGCCCGCTCACTCGCCAACCGCGAGGGCGCCGAGGTCTGGAGCTTCTACGAGGGGCCGCCGACCGCCAACGGCCGCCCCGGCTCCCATCACGTCCTCTCGCGCGTCTTCAAGGACGTCTACCCCCGGTACCGCACGATGCGCGGCTACCGCGTGCCGCGCAAGGCTGGCTGGGACTGCCACGGCCTGCCCGTCGAGCTGGAGGTGGAGAAGGAGCTCGGCATCTCCTCCAAACAGGAGATCGAGGAGTACGGGATCGCCGAGTTCAACCGGCGCTGCCGCGAGTCGGTCTTCGAGTACGTCGAGGAGTGGAACCGGCTGACCGAGCGGATCGGCTTCTGGATCGACCTCGACGACCCCTACGTCACGCTCGACAACGACTACATCGAGTCAGTCTGGTGGTCGCTGCGCCAGCTCTGGGACTCCGAACGGCTCTACGAGGGCCACAAGGTCGTCCCCTACTGCCCGCGCTGCGGCACCGCGCTCTCCTCGCACGAGGTGGCGCTCGGCTACAAGGACGTCGAGGACCCGAGCGTCTACGTCCGCTTCCCGATCGTCGCCGTCCCGCCGAGCGACGAGATCCCGGAGTCACCGCTGGAGCCCGGCGACCGGCTGCTCGTCTGGACGACGACGCCGTGGACCCTGATCTCCAACGCCGCGGTCGCGGTCGGCGCCGAGATCGAGTACGTCCGCGCCCGCCTCGGCGACGAGGTGTTGATCGTCGCCCGGCCGCTGGTCGAGCGTGTGCTCGGCGAGGAGGCGGAAGTGCTCGCCCACTTCCCCGGCGCCGCCCTGGTCGGCACCGGCTACGAGCCCCCCTTCGACTACGTCACCGACTTCGGCCCGCGTGGGCACACGGTGCAGGTGGCGGACTTCGTCACCACCGAGGACGGCACCGGCCTCGTCCACACCGCGCTTGCCTTCGGCGAGGACGACTTCGCCTTCGGCGTGCGCCATGGCCTCAAGCTGCAGAACCCGGTGCGGCCTGACGGGACCTTCGACGAGCGGGTCAGCGACTTCGCCGGCCGCTTCGTCAAGGACGCCGATCCCGACATAGTCGCCGCCCTCGACCGCGCCGGCCGGCTCTTCCGCGCCCAGCGCTACGAGCACGCCTACCCCCACTGCTGGCGCTGCGGGACGCCGCTCCTCTACTACGCGAAGTCGAGCTGGTACGTCGCGACTTCGAAATCGCGTGACGGCCTCCTCGCCAACAACGAGGGGATCGGCTGGCACCCGGAGCACATCAAGCGCGGCCGCTTCGGCAAGTGGCTGGAGAACAACGTCGACTGGGCGCTGTCGCGCGACCGCTACTGGGGGACGCCGCTGCCGATCTGGGAGTGCACGGGCGAGGGCTGCGACGGGCGTTGGTGTGCCGGCTCGGTCGCCGAGCTGCGCGAGCGCGCCCGCGGCGAAGTCCCCGACGACCTGCACCGCCCCTACGTCGACGCGGTGGCCCTCGACTGCGAGCGCTGCGGGGGCGAGATGCGCCGGGTCGAGTCGGTGATCGACACCTGGTACGACAGCGGCGCGATGCCCTTCGCGCAGTTCCACTACCCGTTCGAGAACGAGGAGCTGTTCGAGGAGCGCTTCCCGGCCGACTTCATCTGCGAGGCGATCGACCAGACGCGCGGCTGGTTCTACACCCTGCTCGCCGAGTCGACGCTGCTCTTCGACGCCTCCAGCTACCGCAACTGCGTCTGCCTCGGCCTGATCCTCGACCCCGAGGGGCAGAAGATGTCGAAGAGCAAAGGCAACGTGGTCGAGCCGTGGGAGGTGATCGAGCGCCACGGCGCCGACGCCTTCCGCTGGTACTACCTGACCGCCCAGCAGCCCTGGTCCGGCTACCGCTTTTCGGTAGACACGGTCGGGGAATCGGTGCGCCAGTTCCTGCTGACCCTTTGGAACACCTACTCGTTCTGGGTCCTCTACGCGAACGCGGAGAGCCTGCAACCTCGTGACTTTCCAGACCCGGCCGCCCCCGGACGCGGGAGCAATTCCGAGTCCATATCTGATTTTCTCGGGATTGCGGGAGCAGAGGAGGCGGCCGGAATTGATTTGGACCGCTGGGCGCTGTCGCGGCTGCAGGCCACCGTGGCGAGCGTCCGTGAGCAGATGGACGGCTTCGACTGCACCAGCGCTGGGCGCGAGATCGCCGCCTTCGTCGAGGAGCTGTCCAACTGGTACGTGCGCCTCTCGCGCCGACGCTTCTGGGAAGGCGACCGCGCCGCCTTCGCGACCCTGCGCCACTGCCTGCTGGAGACGGCGGCGATGCTGGCCCCCTTCACGCCCTTCCTTGCCGACGAGATCCACCTCAACCTAGCCGGCGGCGCCGGCGAGGAGACGGGCGACCTGCCGGACTCCGTCCACCTACGGGACTTCCCCGCGCCGGACGAGGCGCTCGCCGACTCCGACCTGGAAGCGGCGATGGAGGCGGTGCGGCTCACCGTCGAGCTGGGCCGTGCCGCCCGGGCCCAGGCAAAGGCCAAGGTCCGCCAGCCGCTGCGCCGCGCCGTGATCGTCGCCAACGACGCCGAGCGCGAGGCGATCTCCGCCCGCGCCGCGCTGGTCAAGGCGGAGCTGAACGTCAAGGAGCTCGACTTCGTGACCGAGGAGGCGGAGCTGGTCAGCTACGCCGTCAAGCCCAACTACCGCGCCCTCGGCCCGCGCTTCGGCAAGCGCATGCCACAGGTCGCCGCCGCGGTCGAGACGCTCGACCCGCGCCACGTCGCCGAGGTGATGGCCGCCGGCGGAGAGGTCGGGATCAACATCGGTGGCGAGGAGCACACGCTGACGGCCGACGACGTGACGCTGGCCCTGCAGCCGCTCGAGGGCTACGAGGTCGAGGCGGAGGCGGGCCACGCCGTCGCCCTCCAGCTGGAGCTGGACGAGGAGCTGCGCCGCGAGGGCCTGGCCCGCGAGATCGTCCACGCCGTCCAGAACGCCCGCAAAGAGGCGGGCCTCGAGATCACCTACCGGATCGCGCTGACGCTCGGCGGCGACGACGAGCTGCTGACCGCGGCCCGCGAGCACCAGGAGTACGTAGCCGGCGAGGTGCTCGCGACCTCGGTCGCCTACGAAGGGGCCGACGGCGCCCTGGGGACGAAGATCGACGGCCGCGAGCTGCGGATCGGCGTCGCGCCGGCCTGACCTATTCGCTGGCGCCGCTGGGCACCTTGGACTGCACGCGCACGAAGTCGGGAAAGATGACAACGCGGCGATAGCGCAGCACGTCGTGGTCGACCTCGATCCGCCAAGGCGACGCCGGATCGTCGGTCCAGCTGACCTCGCCGATGCCCTCGACCTCGAGCAGGTGGCCGACGATGCGGAGCTCGGTCTCCGAGAGGCGACCCATGGTGGAAAGATCCTCGGGCCGTGCCCTCATCGGCTCCGCCTGCCCCGGAGAGCGCGACTCGCGGCTGCTGTAAAAGCTCACTAGGGCCGGGAGGCATGGGACGAAGCCGCGATGGAGCTCGTCAGCCTCCGGGTCGGCGATATACACGCCGACCGCCCGAGGTCTAAGTGGCCGATCGTCCACGAGCGGTCGATCGCAGTCCAGGTGGTCGGGGGAGACCGCTTCCAGCGAGAGGTCCGGCCGCTCTTCGAAGAAGAGGCGTTCCCGGACGACGTGCTGAACGACCGGAGGGTGCCCATGTCCCTCTCGCATGGCATCCAGGGTCGCCCTCAACAGAGCTTCGTCCCTGCGCCACGGGTCTTCCAAAAGCACGGCGCTAGATTAAGCGCATGATCACGAAGAGTCAAATGCGTGGACGAGGAAGGGGAGAACATCGCCACTCAGGAAACGCCTAGCAAATAATCCGACCTGACAAAGAAAAGTGTGGGAGCCTCACCTGCGGCCTCAAATACGCGAAATAGCAGGGTTTTTATGGTGGAAAACCCGGTCGTCTGACTGCCAGGTGGACGGGAGAGCTTCGCAAGAGGAACTTGCGAAGCAACACTGGATGTGCAAGGGTGGCGCCCATGTCGGTCTCCGCTGCCGCTCCGCCCCTCGTTGTAGAGCGGATAACGCCCGCGGTCGCGGAAGAGCTGCTCGAAGCGAACACCCACAACCGGAACCTGCGCGCCTCTCGTGTGGCGCAGCTCGCCGAGGCGATGCGCCGGGGCGAGTGGGTTGTCAACGGAGAGACCGTCAAGATCGCCAAAGACGGCACCCTGATCGATGGGCAGCACCGCCTGCAGGCTGTCGTGGACTCCGGCGTCACCATCGAATCGCTGGTGATCCGCGACCTCCCGCTCGAGGTCCAGGACACGGTGGACACCGGCCGTCGGCGCCGCCTAGCCGACATCCTGGCGATCGAGGGGCACTCTGACTCGCATGCCCTGGGGGCGGCGGTGAGCATGCTGCACCGCTTCCGCACCGGCAAGCGCGTGGATTACTCCCATGCGAGCGCTCCCTCGGCGCAGCAGGCGCTGGATCTTCTGCAAGAGGAGCCGCAGATCATCGAGAGCATGCAGATAGCGCGCCGGGTCACCAAGGCCGTCGGGGGCCCGATCGGCGTCTTCGCGGCGCTGCACCTGCTCTTCAAGGAAGTCGATCCGAAGGCGACCGACGAGTTCTATGCCCGCCTCGTGGACGGAGTTCGCCTCGAGCCGGACGACCCGGTCCTCCACCTCCGCAACCAACTGGTCAAGCCACGCAAGGACCGAAACTACGTTCAGTCGCCGCGCCACATCGCGGCGCTGACGATCAAGGCCTTCAACCTGCGACGCGCCGGCCGCCGCATCGAACTGCTCTTCTTCAGGAAGAGCGAGAAGTTCCCGGAGATAGATTCACCTACGCTCGAGGTCGACGGGAATGGCTAGCCCGAAGGCGGCGCGGCTCGACACGGAGATAGTCGAGATGACGCCGCGGGCGGCACGCGAGATCCTCGATCGCAATGCCCGAAACCGCTCGCTGCGTTCCGACTACGTGCGAAAGCTGGGTGCGGCGATGGAACGGGGCGAGTGGACCGTCAACGGAGAGCCGATCCAAATCGCCGAGGACGGCACCCTCCTCAACGGCCAGCACCGACTCAGCGCGGTGGTGGAGTCCGGCGTGAGCGTGCCGATGCTGGTGGTCCGTGGCCTGCCTCCCGCCGCGCAGCGCACCATGGACACCGGCACTCGGCGCAACCTCTCCGACGTTCTCGCTCTTCACGGACAGATCGACACGGCAAACCTGGGCGCGATGCTCGGACTGCTGCACCGCTACCGCATCGGTGAGCGTCTCGACAACACCGGGCGGACCGCGCCCACTCCCAAGGAGGCGCTCGCCCTGCTCGAGAGAGAGCCAAAGCTCACGGGCTACATCCCGCTCGGCCGCAAGACGCGGGCGGTCGGCATGAGGGTGAGCGTCGCCGCGGTGCTGGCGTATCTGTTCGATGAGGCGGACCCAGGGGAAGGGACCCGGTTCTTCGAGGCGCTATGCAACTTCCGCGCGGAGCCGCAGGACAGTCCGATCCGGGCGCTGAAGAAAACCCTCGAGCGGGTTCGCAACGAGCGCGCCTATCGAATCTCTACCTATGTCCTCTGCGGGATGACGATCAAGGCGTTCAACTCCTGGCGCGCCGGCCGCCCCATAACCGTCCTGTTCTTCCGGGCCGGCGCCGGCGAGTCATTCCCGAAGATCCTCAAGCGAGAGGAGATCGAAGCCGGCGCCGTCGAGGAGGCCGAGGCTGCCCTCGAGCAGGGCCAGGTCGAAGAAGACAACTAGGCCGCGTCGTAGCTGGTCTTCCGCCAAGCCCCGCGGATCGCCGCTCAGCCTGACGGGGCGGGCGCTCTCTCTCGCGCGTGGTCGTATGCGACCCAGACGGCGGCGGCGACCGGGACCGCCAGCAGGGCGCCGACGATCCCGGCGATGACGGTGCCGGCGGTGAGGGCGAGCAGGATCGCCACCGGGTGGAGCCGGATCACGCGGCCGACGATGTTGGGGTAGAGGAGGTCGCCCTCGACTTGCTGGATGACGAAGATCGCCCCGGCGACGAGGGCCGCCGCCACGACCCCCTCGCTGATCAGCGCCACCAGGACCGCGATCGCGCCGGCCACGAAGGCGCCGACCAGGGGAATGAAGGCGCCGAGGAAGACGACCACCATCAGCGGCACGACCAGCGGCACGCCGATCAGCGCCAGGGCGATTCCGATCAGCACCGCGTCGACGACCGCGATCAGCGCGACCCCGCGCATGTAGCCGGAGACGGCGGCCCAGACCTCGCGGCCGGCGCCCTCCATCGTCTCGCGATGGCGCGCCGGGGCGAGGGAGACGGCCCAGCTCCACATGCGGCGCCCGTCGTGGACGAAGAAGAAGACCAGGACTAGGAGCAGCAGCAGGCCGGCGATGATCTCGGCCAGCAGGGAGGCGCCGGAGAGGACGCCCTGGCCGATCGAGCCGCTCTGCTCCCGGAGGGTCGCGAGCCCGCGGTCGATCGCGTCGTCGATCTCGCTTCGTTCCAGGTGCAGAGGGCCCTGGACCAGCCAGCCGACAACCTCGTCGATCCCCTCGTCGACGCTCTGCTCGAGCTCGTCGAACTGGTCGATGAAGGGCGGCCCGATCAGCGCGAAGATTCCGGCCAGCCCAAGCGCGCCGAGCAGCATGACCAAGCCGGTCGCGACCGCGCTCGGCACGCCGCGGCGCCGCAGGTAGTCGGCCGGGGGCATCAGCAGGGTGGCGACGAGAACCGCCGCCAGCACCGGCACGACGACGATGCGGAGCTTCGAGAGCAGCCAGAGGCTGAGCACCACCGCCGCCCCGAGCACAAGCAGGTTCGCGGCGACGCGGGTCGCGGGCCAGAGCACGCCGGTCAAGGTCGGCCCGCCGAAAGGAGGGCTAGTCCTCCGGCTCGCCGATGATGAAGTCGGACTTCGAGGAGTCCGAGAACTTGACCCAGCAGTGATCGGGGGGGACGCCGGCCACCTCCACCAGCGCCGCTTCGATCCGCTTGGCGATTTCGACCTTCTGCTCGTCGCTGCGACCCTCGTACCAGTGGATGTGGACGAAGGGCATCAGGCCAGGGCGGGCTCGAGCTCGGCCTCGAGGCGTCGCTTCGGCATCGCGCCGACGACTTTCTTTGCGATCGCGCCGTCCTTGAAGAGGAGCAGCGTCGGGATCGAAAGCACTTCGTACTGCGCCGCCGTCTGCTGGTTCTCGTCGACGTTGAGCGAGACGATCTTTAGGTCCTCCCGCTCGGAGTCGATCTCCTCGAGGACCGGGTGGACGACGCGGCAGGGCCCGCACCACGGCGCCCAGAAGTCGACCAGCACAGGGCCGTCGGCCTCGAGGACGTCGGATTTAAAGGTGGCGTCGGTAACCGCTGCGAGCTTGCCAGTCACTGGGATCGGTCTCCTGCGAGTCGAGGTTCAGCGCTCAATACTTCAGAAAGTATAGCGGCGCGGTCGGGCGCTTCGGTCACCCCTACCCGTGAAGCGCAGAAGCGGCACCCGCCAGATCGCCTCGAGCACAATCGAGCGGCTCATCTTCGACGCGCCGACGCGCCGGTCGCGAAAGACGATCGGGACCTCCGCGACCCGGAAGCCCCGCTGGATCGCCCGGTAGGTCAGCTCGACCTGGAAGGCGTAGCCGCGCGCTCGCACGGCGCCGACGTCGATCGCCTCCAGGACCTCGCGGCGGAAGCACTTGAAGCCGCCGGTCAGGTCGCGGACGCCGACCCCGAGGACGAGCCGCGCGTAGGCGCTGCCGCCGCGGCTGATCGCCCGCCGCAGCGGACCCCAGTCGCCGACGCCGCCTCCCTCGACGTAGCGGGAGCCGATCACCACGTCGGCTCTGCTGGCCGCGTCGAGCAGGCGGGGCAGATAGGCCGGCTCGTGCGAGAAGTCGCTGTCCATCTCGAGGACGTAGCCGGCACCCTCGGCCAGTGCCCGCCGGAAGCCGGCGATGTAGGCGGGGCCGAGCCCTTCCTTGCGCGGCCGGTGCAGGACGCCGACGCTCTCGTGCTCGGCGGCGAGCCGGTCGGCTATCCCCCCGGTGCCGTCCGGCGAGTTGTCGTCGACGATCAGGACGCGGGCCGAGGGCGGCAGCTTCGCCAGCACCGCCGTCACGAACGGCTCGATGTTCTCCGCCTCGTTGTAGGTCGGCAGGACGAGCCAGGCCGGCCCGCGCTCCGAGGTGCCCGGTCGCATGCGCGGCGATCCTAATCGCGGTCTCGAGATGATTGATTCCACGGTGATGCGCGTCATCCAGGTGCGCGGGATCGTGGAATCAATCATCTAGCTTGCCGGTTGTGACCAACGCCGAGATCGCCGCCGCCTTCGACGAGCTCGCCGTGCTCTACGAGCTGGACGGCGCGGTCAAATACCGGGTCCTCGCCTACAGCACCGCCGCCAAGGCGATTCGCGAGAGCCCGGTCGCGGTCGCCGAGCTGGCGCGCGAAGGCCGCGCGACCGAGATCCCCGGGGTTGGCAAGACGCTCGCCGAGAAGATCGGCGCCCTGCTCGACAGCGGCGAGATCCCCGCCGCGGTGCGGCTGACAGCGAAGTTCCCGCCGACCCTGATCGAGGTGACCCGCGTCCCCGGGGTCGGCCCGAAAACCGCCCGCCGTCTCTTCGAGGAGCTCGACATCCGCTCGATGGAGGACCTCAAAGCCGCGGCCGAGGGGGAAAAGGT
>DASQDJ010000087.1:0-5516 GCA_035634215.1 Solirubrobacterales bacterium
CGGTGTAGGAGTCGTCAGCCTCGACCACGTCCCCGAGCAGCAGCGCCGTCCCCTGGTAGGCGTCGTTCAGCTCGGCCAGCTTCTCGAGGCGCTCCTGCCGCTCCCTCGAGAAGACGCGCAGCACCAGGAACAGCGGTGCGATCAGGATCACCGGCCACGAGCCGTATCCCTCCACCACCGCGAGCGCGACCACGAGCCCGAGCGAGGAGAGGGCGACGTCGATCGCGTAGATCGGGGCCACCTCGCGGGCGAGCTCGGAGAGCTCGAGGTCGTCCTCGAAGAGGCGGTCGCGCACCGCGGCGGCGACGAAGTCGAAGCCGAACTGGGCGGCCAGGGCGAGGAGGAGGACGCCGAAGCGGGAGTCGGGGCTGGGATCGCCCGCGAGGGCGAGGACGACGGCGGGGCCGATCGCGAACCAGGAGTTGCCCGCCGCGGTCAGCAGCCAGCTGGGAGCGATCCGGCCCCGCACGACCGCGGGACCCATGCCGAGGACGAGGGCGAGGAGGGTGAGCAGAGGGACGATCGCGACCGGGACGGCGAAGAGCATCGGCACGAAGACGGCCTGGGTGGGAACCGTGAACCCGGCGCCGAAGTCGAAGCGGACGTTGCTGGCGATCGCGATCCCGACCAGATAGACCAGCGCGGTCAGTGGGGAGAACGATTCGACCCCGGCGAGCAGAGCCAACCCGCCGGCGAGGAGCAGGAACGCCGAGCCGCCGAGCAGTTCGGCCCGGCGGGGCCCGGCGCTCATCGGGCGCTCCCGCAACTCGTTCGAGTCGCGGGTGCGCTCCGCATTGTCGATGGCGTGCACGGACATCGGCGGCCCTCCCTGTATCGCCCATCGCGTGCGCGTGCCTTAGGCGTGGCGCCCGCCGTCCACAGGAGGGACACCCCAAAAACGAGTAGGCGTTTGCGGAACAGGCGTCCAGCCGGGTTAAAGAAGCCCGATCGGGCGGCGATAACCGGTCGGTACGCATAAACCAGCACTGACAAAGGCAAACCCGTCGTGAGGCGGGGACGCAAAGCCAGAGGTCTCGCCAGGAGGTGAGATAGCTCGGTCGCCAGTGGAACGTCACGGAGGACGCAATGTCTCTGTTTCGCCCCACGGCACTTGGTAGTCACATACGGAATCTGGGCTGTGCAGCGGGGTTGATCCTCGGTCTGCTCAGTCTCTGGTCGGCATCGGCGATGGCTTCCAACGTCGATTCCGAAGCGGCGGTATGCCCCGGCCAGACCTTCTCTCAGCCGTTTGAAGGCTATGGAGATTCCAATTGGTACACGCTGGTAGAAGGAAGTGAGTTCAACGGAGGTGCAGAGGGCTGGGAGCTCTCGGGCGGCGCCGAAGTTGTCGAGGGGGTTCGCCCCGACGGCAGCATCGGTGGGGTCCTCGAGCTGCCCAGCGGCGCCGTCGCGGTAAGCCCCGCGGTGTGCGTGACTCTGGACTACCCGAAGGCCCGCACCTGGGTTGACGCTGTGGACGGTGGCGGTGGCGTCACCGTCGAGCTCGTCTACCCGGAGCAGGCGGAGGGTGTTGCCACCGGTCGCCTCAGCGACAAGTCGGAGAGCAACTGGACCCTGTCCAGGCAGTTCAACGTCAAGCCGCAGCTGGCCGGTGGCCAGGAAGGCGTGCGCGAAGTCAGCTTCGTCTACGCCAACAACACCAAGTCAAGCGACTTCCACGTCTGGGGTCTATTCGTAGACCCCCGGATGAGGTAGGGACCAGGGCTTGACTGGCGCTGGGGCGGTTCCCTCCGTGGCCGTCCCAGCGCCCATCTCCATGTACGAGGAATCCGAGAACGGCTTCTGGCTACGCACCGTCGCCGTCGGCGGCTGGGTCACCCTGCTGATGGTGATAGCCGGGGCGGTCTACACGCTCGCATTTGCCGCGCCGGAACACCGCCTGCCGATCGGGGCACTGGTCGCGCTCGGAGGCTGCTTCGGCGCCACGGCGCTCTGGATCGTCTCCTGGGAGCGGGTGAACGCCGCCGGCTGGATGGAACCCCTGCTGCTCTGCTGGTCGCTGCTGACGATCGGCACCGTCGCCGTGATGGCGGCGCTGGACGGCGGCGCCACCAGCCCGCTGGCGCTGGTGCTTTTGCTCCCCACCGTCTTCGCCTCGCTCGCCTACTCGCTGAGGCGGGTTGTCGCGATCGCCGTGCTGGCCGAGCTCGCCTTCCTGGCGCTCACCCCTGTCGGCTCGCCGGGCGCCGACTTCTGCCTCGTCTTCTGCGCCACCCTCGGCGGCACGGCGGTGATGGCGGTCTGGCAGACCCGCTTCCACCAGGCGTGGCGGCGGCACCTCGCCCTCAGCTCGTGCACCGACCCCCTGACGGGCTTGCTCAACCGGCGCGGCCTCGACCGGGCCGCGGGCGCCGCCTTCGAGGATCTCGGGCGCCACAAGCGGGCGGTGACGCTGCTGATCGTCGACCTCGACCTCTTCAAGGCCTATAACGACACCCACGGCCACCTGGCCGGGGACGAGCTGCTGTGCTGGGTGGCCGATCGGCTGACCGGTGCGACGGGCACCGACGGCACGGTCGCCCGCCTTGGCGGCGACGAGTTCGCGGTGCTGCTGCCCGGCCTCGACGGCGAAGGCGCCGAGCAGGTCGCGAGCCGGATCCGCGAGGCGTTGGACGAGCGCGCCGCCCACTGCCTCGGCCGCGCCACCACCCCCCAGGCGGGCCTCACCTTCGACGAGCTCTACCGCGCCTGCGACTCGGACCTCTACCGGGACAAGGCGACGAGAAGGCTGGAGGGCGCACGTCACGGCCTGCTCGGCCAGTGGCGCCGCGACGTCGCCGGCGCCCCCGCGGCGAGCTGATCGACGGCCAGAGGCGCCTACCGGAATCGAACCGGTGTAAACGGCTTTGCAGGCCGCTGCGTAGCCACTCCGCCAAGGCGCCGGGCAGAGGAAGCGTAGCTATGCGAGTCCGAGGCGGCACGTGCCGTGCGATCCTCTGCCGACACGCACGCTCGCGAAAAGGGGATCAGATGGCTACCGGCACCTCGCTCGTCACCGGCACCGACTTCATTACCGTCGCCACCAAGGACATCGACGGGGCGGTTGAGTTCTACGGCAGCGTTCTGGGGCTGTCCAAATCCAAGCGCTGGGGGCAGATGCCGGCGGTCGAGTTCGAGACCGGCAGCTTGACGATCGCCGTCATGCAGTCCGACGGCTTCGGGCTCGAGTTCCGAGCCAACAACCATCCGATCGCGCTGCGGGTCGGCGACGTCGAGGCGGCTCGCGGCGAGCTCGAATCGCGGGGCGTCGAGTTCCAGGCGGAGACGGTCGACTCCGGGGTCTGCCACATGGCCTACTTCTCCGACCCCGACGGCAATGCGCTGATGCTCCACCACCGCTACGCCCCAGCGAACGAGGGCCCCGGGGCCGACTCGAGCGGCGACTAGGCAGGAGGCGAAAGGGGTCACCCGGCGCCCCAAGGTAAGAAGCGGGTCGGAGGGGTAGCGAAAGGGGCGATGCCGAACCAGCGTGCGGATAACGAATCGGTCTGGATCGGGACCGCGGCCGAGCAGCCCTCCTTCCCACAGCTCGACCGCGACGTCGAGGCCGAGGTCGCGGTGATCGGCGGCGGCATCGTCGGCATCACGACGGCGCTGCTGCTGGCTGAGGCCGGCGCCGACGTCGTCCTGCTGGAGAGCGGGCGCCTGGCGCGCGGGGTCACCGCTAACACGACCGCGAAGGTGACCTCCCAGCACGGGCTGATCTACGCGGAGCTGCGCTCGAAGTTCGGAGCCGACGGGGCGCGCGCCTACGGCCAGGCCAACGAGGCGGCGCTGGCCTGGATCGCCGACAGGGTCGAGGCCGACGGCATCGAGTGCGACTTCCGCCGCCAGGCCAACTACGTCTACGTGAGCGAGGGCTCGGGCCGCTCGCGGCTGGAGCGCGAGGTCGAGGCGGCGCTCGACGCCGGCCTGCCCGCCTCGCTCGTCGACACGACTCCCCTCCCCTACCCCGTCGAAGCGGCCGTCCGCTTCGACGACCAGGCCGAGTTCCACCCGCGCAGGTACCTGCTCGCCCTGGTCGCGCGGCTCCAGGAGCTCGGCTGTCGGATCCACGAGGACAGCCGCGCCGTTGGAATCGATGGCCACGCGCCCCACACGGTGCGCACGGCACACGGCACGGTTAGCGCGGACGCGGTCGTCGTCGCCACCCATTACCCCTTCCTCGACCGCTCGCTGGCCTTCGCCCGGGTCCACCCGGAGCGCTCCTACGCGATCGTCTGCCGGATCGCCGACGAGCCGCCGATGGGGATGCACATAAGCGCCGGCGCCGAATCGCCGACCCGGTCGGTCCGCGCGGTGCCGGTCGGCGGCGAGGAGCTGCTGCTAGTCGGCGGCGAGGGCCACAAGACCGGCGAGGGCGGCGACACCGAGCGGCGTTACGCGGCGCTCGAGGAGTTCGCGCGCCAGCACTGGCGCGTCGAGTCGGTCGAGTACCGCTGGTCGACGCAGGACAACGTGACGATCGACCACGTGCCCTACGTCGGCCGGGTGACGCCGCGAACCGACCGGCTGCTGATGGCGACCGGGTTCGCCAAGTGGGGGATGACCGGCGGCACCGCGGCGGCGCTGCTTCTGGCCGACACGATCCTGGGTCGGGAGAACCGGTGGGCCGGCCTCTTCGACCCCTTCCGGCTGAAGCCGCTGGCCGGAGGCCCGAAGCTGGTCAAGGAGAACGCCCGCGTCGCCGGCCACTTCATCGGCGACCGCGTCGTCGAGCGGGGCGGGCGCCGGCTAGAGGACCTGGCGCCGGGCGAGGGCGCGATCGTCAATCACGACGGTGAGAAGGTCGCGGGGCATCGGCGCGACGACGGCACCCTGGTCGCCGTCTCGACCCGCTGCACGCACCTCGGCTGCCAGGTGAAGTGGAACACCGCGGAGCGGAGCTGGGACTGCCCCTGCCACGGATCGCGCTTCACCCCCGAGGGGGCCATCCTCCAAGGCCCCGCCGTCGACCCGCTGGAGCTGAAGGCCGAGGAGCTGCAAAGCGGCTGACCCGGACGGCCGCTAGGCGAGGCGGTCGAGCAGGAAGCTCAGCGTCTCCCGTCGCTCCCGTCGCGACATCCCTTTCACGTAAGCGCCTTCGACGCTCGCCCGGAACGATTCCACCGCGAGCGGCAGGTCGCCCTCGGCAACGCCTTCCGCCCGCAGGGCGTTGGAGAGCATCCGCGATAGCAGGGATTCGAGCTCCTCGAGGAATTCCGCGGTGACGTCGCTCTCTCGCGCCCGCTCGCGCAGCGTCGGCCGCAGGCGCGATATCGGCTCCAGCTGATCGGCGAACCAGAGAATGCGATCCCTCTGGCCCGCCTTGCCACGGGGCTTCCGTGCGGCGATCCCGGCGAGCATCCGCCTCAGCACCGCGACAAAGAGGTGGTCCTTGGAAGGGAAGTACCAGTAGATCGCGTTCTGGGCGACGCCCAGCTCGCGCGCGAGGGCGGCGACGGACAGCCCCGCGTAGCCGTCCGCCTCGAGGCGGCGCTGCGCCAGCCCGAGGA
>DASQDJ010000088.1:0-4921 GCA_035634215.1 Solirubrobacterales bacterium
CAGCGCCGCTTCGACGTAGGCGATCGCGTTGGAGAGGGTGAAGGCGACCTCCTGCACGGCCGAGCAGCCCTTCTCGCGGATGTGGTAGCCGGAGATCGAGATCGTGTTCCATTTCGGCACGTTCTCGTTGCAGTACTCGAAGATGTCGGTGGTCAACCGCATCGTCGGCTCGGCCGGGTAGATGTAGTTGCCACGCGCCATGTACTCCTTCAGCACGTCGTTCTGGACGGTGCCGCGCAGCTTCTCGGAGGGGACCCCTTGTTCCTCGCCAACCAGCTCGTAGAGCAGCAGAAGGATCGCCGCCGGGGCATTGATCGTCATCGAGGTGGAGACGCCGTCGAGCGGGATCTGGTCGAAGCAGATCCGCATGTCCTCGATCGTGTCGATCGGGACCCCGGTGCGGCCGACCTCGCCGTGGCAGAGGGGGTCGTCGGAGTCGCGGCCGAGCTGGGTCGGCAGGTCGAAGGCCATCGAGAGCCCGGTCGAGCCGTGCTCGATCAGGTAGCGGTAGCGCTCGTTGGTGTCCTCGGGGGAGGCGAAGCCGGCGTACTGGCGCATCGTCCAGAGCCGGTCGCGGTACATCCCCTCGTGGATGCCGCGCGTGAACGGCGGCTCACCCGGCTCGCCGAGGCGCTCCTCGAGGCCGGGTCCGACGTCCCCATCGTCGTAGAGGGGCTGGATCTCGATCCCGGAGTCGGTGAAGACGCGCTCGTCGTCGGGACCGACGAGCGGCGCGATAGTGGGCCGCTCCTCGACGGAGCTCTGCTCTGCCTTGCTCGCCACCTCCGGGAGGATATTCGCAGCACCCCTCGGGCGGGCTGCGGAGAGATCGGCCCGGCGGGTGGCCCTCGCGAGAAACGCTCGAGAAACCCTTGACTCTTCCCTTGGTTCAGGGCCCACACTGAGGCGTACGCCACTCGACCTCGCCTCACAGGCGGTGCTCAACCCTGAGGAGATGCCCATGAACAGTCTCTACCCCGACATCCAGACCGACAGGATCGCCGAGTCGCGCGACTGGTACTGCGCGCTGCTGTCCCTCGAGGTGGTCTTCGACAGCGAGTGGTTCGTCATGCTGGCCGACCCTGACGACGACTCGCTCAAGATCGCCTTCGTCGCCCACGACCACGAGACCGTCCTCGACGGCTTCCGACGGCCCGCGGACGGGCTCCTCGTGACGATCGAGGTCGATGACGTCGACGCCCTCGACGCCCACGCCCGACGCCTCGGCTGCGAGATCGGGCTTGCGCTCCGCGACGAGCCCTTTGGCCAGCGCCATTTCATCGCGATCGACCCCAACGGCCTTCAGGTGGACGTCATGTCCACGATCCCCTTTGCGCCAGAGTTCGTGGAGGCAAACCAGGGCGCGTTCGGCGACGGCGTGCAAGTCACCCACGGCAAGGAGAGATGAGAGAGATGTCCGAGGACCTCGCGCCATCCATGTGCTTCCTCTACAAGCTGATCCCGCCGCGGCCGACGTTCGACACCGATATGAACGAGGAGGAGGCGTCGATCATGGGCCGGCACGTCCTCTACTGGCAGGACCTGACCAGCAGGGGCACCGCGGTGGTGTTCGGCCCGGTGAGCGACCCGGCCGGAGTCTGGGGCTTGGCGGTGATCAAGGCCGATGACGAGGAGCAGGTGCGAACTCTGGCCGAGCGGGATCCGGCAATCGCGTCGGGGCTGTCGAGCTTCGAGTGCCACCCGATGCCCGCGACCATCGTCGGCTCCCGTCGCGATCTGTGACACCCCGTCGGCGCCCATGGATGACGACCTGATCTCGATTGGCACGTTCGCTCGTCTCACGCGGCTGACCCACAAGGCGCTCCGCCTCTATGACTCGAGGGGGCTGCTCACCCCGGCCTTCGTCGACCCGGAGAGCGGCTATCGCTACTACGCGCGAACACAGGTCGCCACGGCCGCCGCGATCGCCCTGCTGCGAAGCCTCGACGTTTCGCTCGACGTCATCGGGCAGATCATCGGCAGCGAAGACCCGGCGCGCGCGCAACAGCTGCTGGAGGGCGAGCGCCGTCGGGTGACGGCCGAGATCGAGCGCCGCCGCGGGGCGCTGTCGACGCTCGAGCGCCTGCTCGACAGCGACCCGTTGCGGCCTTACGAGGTGGAGGCGACGACCGAGCCCGAGCGCCTCCTGGTAGCTCTGGAGGGCCGCGTCGAGGCGGAGCGCCTGCCCGACGACGTCGCCTCCCTGCACCGCTCGCTGCGCCGCGAAGTGGCGGAGCAGGGTTGGAAGGTCGGGGACCCGACGTTCGGACTCTACCCGCTCGACCTACCGGACGCCTCACATGCCGTCGTGGCGCTTCCGGTCGAGGCCGACGCCGGAGTGCCGAGCGAGCGGCTGCTCGAGCTGCCCGGGGGCGCGGCCCTCACCACCCTGCACGTCGGCGCCTACGAGGAGCTGCCGCTGGCCTATGCGGCGATCTTCAGCCACGCTGCCGACCTCGAGCTGCAGCCGGCGGCTCCAGTTCGAGAGCAATACCTCAGCGACCCCGACGCCGTCCGGCCCGACGAGCTTGCCACCCGGCTCACCGTCTGTGTCGAGGCAGCCGACCCCGAGCCCTGACGCCGATCGGGTTCGCCCAACCGCGGGGCGAGGCCGTGGCGCTCAGTCGGTGGCGCCGACCAGGCTCTCGACGCCGGCCTGCTCGATCGTTCGCCGCAGCCCCTCGCGCAGCTCGACTTCCGGCTCCCAGCCGAGCAGGTCGCGGGCGCGCGAGATGTCGGGCTGGCGCTGTTGCGGGTCGTCGGTCGGCAGCGGCTCGTGGATGAGCTCCGAGCGTGACTCGGTCACCTCGATCACCGTCTTGGCCAGTTCGAGAAGCGTGAACTCGTTCGGGTTGCCGATGTTGACCGGCAGGTGGATGTCCGACTCGGCCAGGCCGATGATGCCGCGGATCAGGTCGTCGACGTAACAGAAGCTGCGCGTCTGGCTGCCGTCGCCGAAGACGGTCAGCGGGCGGTCCTGCAGCGCCTGGCGCAGGAAGGTCGGGATCGCCCGTCCGTCGTGGGGCCGCATCCGCGGCCCGGAGGTGTTGAAGATGCGGACGATCGCCGTGTTGACGCCCTGCTGGCGGTGGTAGGCCATCGTCATCGCCTCGGCGTAGCGCTTCGCCTCGTCGTAGACGCCGCGCGGCCCGATCGGGTTGACGTGCCCCCAATAGCTCTCCTCCTGAGGGTGGACCTGCGGGTCGCCGTAGACCTCGCTGGTCGAGGCCAGCAGGAAGCGCGCCCGCTTGAACTTCGCGACGCCGAGCATGTGGTGGGTGCCGTGAGAGCCGACCTTGAGCGTGTGCAGCGGCAGCCGCAGGTAGTCGATCGGGCTGGCCGGCGAGGCCAGGTGGTAGACGAAGTCGACCGGCTCGGGGATCTCGACCCGCTCGATGATGTCGATGTTGCGGAAGTCGAAGGCGTCGTCGCGGATGTGCTCGATGTTCTGCAGCGACCCCGTCTCGAGGTTGTCGATGCAGATGACGCGGTGGCCCTGCTCCAGCAGCCTTTCGCAGAGGTGGGAGCCGAGGAATCCCGCCCCGCCGGTTACGACGCACGTGCTCATGGACGGCCGATGCTACATGGGCGGAGCGGGCAGCCGGCGGCCGACCGGTTTCTCCGCAAATTCCGTTGTCGGGGGCCGTCCAGGCGTCCAGAAGGGGGGAGAGACGGCGCTCGTCCCGAGCTTCCCGGTGGCATGTTCGCGGCGGGAGGCACACCGGTGCGAGGGACGGCAACGGAGACGACGGGAACGGCCGGCGCCCAGCGGCGGCCGACGAGCGACGCCGGTCGCAAGCGCGCCGCGATCGAGCTGATCAGGCGGGATGGCGAGCGGCTGAGGCGCACGGCGCGCCGCTACTCACTCTGCGCCGAGGACGCCGAGGACGCCTACCAGCGCGGGCTGGAGATCCTGCTGACGAAGGCCCCGACGGAGCAGCCGCGCGAGCTCCTCGCCTGGACGACCACCGTGGTCAAGCACGAGGCGCTCGCCGTCCGCCGCGCTCGCGAGCGGCTGCTCGGCCTCGGGGCGGTGGGCAGGGACGAGGAGCCGGACACCGACCCGGTGGCGCGTCTGCCGTCTCCTGGCGCCGGCCCGCTGGAGCGGCTCGAGCGCCGCGAGGAGATCGCCCGCGGCCGCGAGGCGATCCGGGCCCTGAAGCCGGCCGAGCGGCGAACGCTCGCGCTGCTCGCCGAGGGCTACTCCTACGCGGAGATCGGTGAGATCACGGGCTTCTCGAAAACGAAGGTGAACAGGTGCCTCGCCGAGGGCCGCGAGCGGTTCCGCCGGATCGTCGCGAGCAGTGAGGACGGCAGCCGCTGCGCGGAGCTGCGACCGCTTCTCTCCGCCTTCTGCGACGGAGAGGCCGGACCGCGCCAGAGCGAGGAAGCGCGCGAGCACCTGCGCGCCTGCGGCCGTTGCCGGGCGACGATGCGGGCCTACCGCGCCGCTCCGGCAACGGTGGCGGCGCTGTCGCCGCTGCCGCTCGTGCTCGGCGAGGCGACGGGCGTCAGCAAGGTCATCGGCCTCGGCAAGCTGTCGGCCCTCAAGAAGGCGGTCGCGGTGTGCGTCGTGACCGGCGCGGGCGCCGGCGTCGCGACCGGCGTGATTCCGACGCCGAAGGCGCCGAGCGAGCGGCCGGTGGCCCCCCGTGTCGAGCGGATCGGCGCCGGGGCCGCCCCGCCGGCACGGCCGCGCGAGGAGAGGGCGGGCTCCAGGCGCCCCGACGATGAGGCGAGGAGGCCGGCCCCCGCGCCGCCGCCGGAGCCGACCGAGGCGGCGATCCAACCGGGCGCCTCGCGACCGGCGCCGCCGCCCGTGGAGCCGGTAGAACCCGAACCGACGCCGGCCCCCGAGCCGGTCGAACCCGAACCGGCACCGGCTGTCGAACCGGTCGAGTCCGAACCCGCGCCCGCGCCC
>DASQDJ010000089.1:0-7409 GCA_035634215.1 Solirubrobacterales bacterium
GTCGGCAGCGCGCGACGCCTAAGTCGCGGCTTGCCTACCTCTTCCCGAATCGGCGCACGGCCCAGATCATCGTGCGACTCGAGCCGGGCCTGAGCGAGGGCGAACGCCGTCGCGCGATCGAGCTGATCCGCGCCGCCGTCCTCGACACGACGCCGCGGCGCGAGTGTGAGTTCCGCGGTCGTCCCGAGCCGTGCTTCGCCCTGCGCGGTGGGACCTACGTCGTCTCCGGCGTGCCGGTCGTGATCCAGGGGGTGGCCGACGCGCTCGAGGCGGAGCTGCTCGTCCTGCTGATCGCCGCCGTGCTGGCGATGGCGCTGACGCTCTGGCTCGTCTTCCGCTCCCGCTTCCGGCTCTTGCCCCTCGCCCTGGCCCTGGCGGCCTCGGCCCTGACCTTCGGCATCCTCGAGCTGCTGGGCGGGTCGTTGACGCTCGCCTCCATCGCCGTCCTTCCGATCCTGATCGGCCTCGCCGTCGACTACGCGATCCAGTTCCAAGCGCGCTATGACGAGACGATCCGGGCCGGCGCTTCGGGTGTCGATGCAGCTCGCGAGGCGGCAGCCCGTGGTGGCCCAACCATCGCCACGGCAGCTCTCGCGACCGCCGCGGGCTTCCTCGCTCTTCAGCTTTCGCCCACTCCTATGGTCCGCGAGTTCGGCTGGCTGCTGATTCTCGGAATCGCGATCGCCTTCGCGCTTGCCCTCACTGCCGGGTTTGCGGCACTGGCATTCCGCCGGCACGCTTCCTCGGGCGGGTGGCATGGAGATTTGGGGTCCTCGCCCGCAGCTTGCGAGGACGAGGAGCCCCATCTCCGTGACAGGACCCGCCCGCCAGGACGCATCGTCCTGCTTGGAGTGGCGCTTGCGGTCCTGGGGTGGTGCTTGGGAACTCAGATCGGTGTCGAGTCAGACATCCGTGAGCTGGCGCCGCAGGACGTGCAGGCGGTCCAGGACCTGAACGACGTGCAGGAGGCGACGGGTGTCTCGGGCGAGCTGGACGTGGTCGTCGAGGCAAGTGATCTGACCGAGCCGGCGGTGCTCGAATGGATGGCAGGCTTCAAAGAGCGCGCCCTGGAAGCCGGCGGCTACGCCGGGAAGAACCCGAGCTGCCTGGAGGCGGAGCTGTGCCCTGGGCCGGCCCTGTCGGACCTCGTTGGAGCCGGGGACGGCGGCCTGACGCGCAGAGGCGTTCGCGAGACGCTGCGGCAGGTTCCCGGCTACGACCTGGAGAAGCTGGCGACGCTCGATGCGGAGACCGGGCTACCGGCGGGAACGGCCCTCTTGAGCTTCGGCATCCGGGCTCAGGACTTGGGGGACCAACAGAACCTGATCGAGCGGGTCAGGGACGAGGCCGGAGAGCTTGGGGAGCCGGGCGGGCCGCCCGCCGGGGTCGAGGTGCGGCTGGCGGGACTGCCGGTGATCGCGGCGCAGGCGGCGTCCGACCTGTCGTCCAGCCGCTATTGGCTCACCCTGACCGGGCTCCTCGCGGTCGGCCTGGTGCTCATGGTTGCCTACCGGTCGCTTTGGCGTGCCGTCGTGCCGCTGGCGCCGATCGTGCTTGCTATCGGCTGGGGGGCTCTGATCGTCTGGCTGCTGGGCGTGCGGCTCAACCCGATGTCGGCCGCCCTGGGGGCGCTGACGATCGCGATCGCCACCGAGTTCAGCGTCCTCCTCTCGGCGCGCTTTCACGAGGAGCGCGCCCGCGGCGCGTCGCCACAGGGGGCGATCGACGCCGCCTATGAGCGCACCGGCGCCGCCGTCCTCGCTTCGGGCGTGACCGCGATCGTCGGCTTCGCCGTCCTCCTCGTCAGCGACGTGCGGATGCTGCGCGACTTCGGGCTGGTCACGGTCGTCGACCTCGGCGCCGCGCTCCTCGCGGTCCTGGTCGCCCTGCCAGCGGCCCTGCTCTGGGCCGAGGGCCGGCGATGAGGGACCGCTACTCGGCGATGGCCGGGCTGCTCTTGGCCGCGGTGGTCGTCGTCGCCCTCCTGAACGAGGTCGGCGGAACCGACAGCGGCACCCTCGGCCTCGACGAGCTGCCGCCCCGCTGGCCGCTGGCCGAGTTCGCCGTGCCCCTCGCGGCCGGCCCGCTCGAAGGCGACGCCAACGTCGCCCAGGACGACTGCGAGACCTCTCAGGTCCCCTGCCCCGCGGACGCCCGGCGCACGCCCGCCTGTCGGGTGGAGGAGGAGGGTGCGATCAGCGTCTGCGACCTGTTCGACCGCCCTGCGGTCCTCAGCTTCTGGTTCAGCAAAGGCGGCGACTGTGTCGATCAGCAGGACGTTCTCGACTCGCTGTACGAGCGTTACCGTGGTCGCGTGCGCTTCCTCTCGCTGAACGTGGGCGACGATCGCGACACGGTCCGCGATCTCGTCCGCGAGCGTGGCTGGCGGCTGCCGGTCGGATACGACCGCGATGGCGCGGTGGGGCGCCTCTACGGGGTCGGCGGTTGCCCGACCTTCGCCTACGCCTATCCCGGCGGGACGCTGCGCGACGCCAGCATCGGGATCCTCGACCGCGGCGAATTGGCGGCGCGTGTCGACGCCCTGCTGCGGGCGAGCCGGAGGGCCTCCCGACCGTGACGCAGGGATGGGTGGCGCCGCACTTGGCCGCCGAGTTCCCCGGGCTCGGCATCGCCTGGATCGAGGTGGACGGTCGCCCTGGCCGCAGCCCGGAGCCGGTGCGGCGCCGGCTTCGCGAGCTCTCGGACCGCTTCTACGGCTCCCACGCGATCCACCTGCGCGAACGTCCGATCCCCTGGGCGTACCGAGTCTTCTTCCGCCAGATCGGGCTGGACCCCGACCGGACCCGCACGCCGGTCGAGCAGCTCGCCCTCGACCGGCTCCGCGATGGCGGCTTCGTCACCCGCGGGCTGCCGGCCGACGCCTTGGCGATCGCCACCGTGGAGACCGGCGTCGCGCTGCGGGCCTTCGACGCCGACCGGCTGACCGGGCGGCTGTGCATCCGCGACTCCGGGCCGGGCGAGTCGCTGTCCGGAAGGCCGGGGGAACTGCCGCACGGGACGCTGGCGGTCGCCGACGAGCGCGCTCCCGTCGCGCTGCTCTTCGGGCCGACCGGCGAGGGCTACGGCGTCGAGAAGGAGACCCGCCGGATAGCCGTGGCGGCGATCCAGGTCGGCTCGGTGCCGCAGATCGCGGTCGACGAGGCGTTGTGGATGGTGGAGACGACGCTGGAATCCGCCTGACGGCGGCTACACTCGGAGAAGGCATGCCGCAGCTTTTGACCCGAGAGCGCCGCGCCACGCCGCAAATCGGCGGCGACGAGCGCCTTGCGCGCGCCGAGCTGCGGCGCCAGATCGGCCGGCTGGAGCACCGCCTGGTCGCGCTGGCCGCCGAGGCGTTCCCGCGGATCGAGATCGACACCGGCGTCGCCGCCCTCGCCCCCCGCGGTCGGGCGCTCGACCTCGGCGAGCTGGAGGCGGTGCGCGACGCGCTCGCGGCTCGCGTCGAGGACGCCCGCCGAGCCCTGCGCGAGCAGGACGACCTGGAGGAGCGCAACCGCGAGCTGCTCGAGCGCATGCTCGCCGCTCCCGCGGAGTTCAAGTGGGTGCGGATCTCCCGCGACGACATCGGCGCTCCCGGCTGCGGGCACTGGCACTCGCGCCCCCGCCTCGGCCTGCTGGGGATGCTGATGGGCTGGTGGCGGGTCAGGATCTCGTCCGGATGCCCGTTATCCGGGCGGCTTGCGGCCGTTGAGCGCCAGACAGAAGGCAGACGAGCGCCCTCCGGCTCCGTGGGGCGCCTTCCCGCTGGCCGAGCTGACCATCCTCGCCGGGATCGTCCTGCTCGGCGTCGGCTTCGCCAGCCAGAGCCTGACCGCGATTGCCGTCGGCGCGGTGCTCGGGGGGCTTGGAGGCCTCGAGGTCTCCGTTCGCGAGCACTTCGCGGGCTATCGATCGCACACGACGCTGCTCGCCGGCGTCGCCTTCGTCCTCGTCACGGGGTTGCTCTTCTACGCGGCCGGCACGATTCTCGCCCTTGCGCTCGCCGGCGGCGGCGCGGCCTTCCTCGCCGCCTTCGTGGCCCTGCGGCGAGCCTTCCGCAGGGCCTCCGGCGGCCTCGCCGTGAAGATCCGCTGACCCTGGGGCCGCGTCAGCCTAGGCGAAGACGATTTCGCCCGTCTTGGCGTTCAGCGCGCTGGCGAGAAGGGCGCGCTGGCGCGGAGTCAGGGTGCCGAGGCGCTTGTTCTCGCTGAGGCCGAGGCTCTGCAGCAGCTTGCGGGCACGGGTGCGGCCCCAACGCCGCTGGCTGGTCAGCAGCTCGGCCAAGGGCATGCTCTCGGTCTCCCAGGGGCAGTCGCGGACCACGTCGGCGACGTCCACCTCGCCGCGACCGATCGAGCGCTTCAGCTCGGCCCTGGCCAGCCGCACGCGATTGGCGCGGGCGAGCGCCTGCATGTGCTGTGGGATCTGGACGGCCGGAGCGGTCGTCGAGGCAGGGGCGATTGAAGCTGCGTCCACGGAGAATCCTCCCTTGGGTTGGGGTTGATCGACTGGGGTCGCGCTGGCCCCGCTCTGTCCTGCTCCCGGCGGCGGTCGGCGCGGATGTGGAAGCTATGCGTTCGGCCCCGACCGCGTCAACCCGAGCGCGCCGAACAAGCGCCGGGCCGGTCGCTAAGAGCATCTTTTTCTCGGCCGTCGCGGCTTGTTCGATTCTGGACAAGCCTGAAAGTACCCCGACCGGGGTACATCGGCGGCCTCTCCCCGCGCTTACGCGCCGTTCAACCGCGCGGAAGCTCAGGAAAGTTCTGGATGGTCTGACCGATCGCCTCCAACGCCCGATCGAGGTGCTCGCGTTGGTGGGTGGCCATCAGGCTCGTCCGCAGCAGGGCCCCACCCGGCGGCACCGCCGGGTGGATCGCGACGTTCGTGTAGACGCCGGCCTCGAAGAGGGCCTTCCAGAGCAGCACTGCCTGCCAGTCGTCGCCGACGATCACCGGCACGACCGGCGTCGTCGCGACCCGGCCGTCGGGCAGCGTTCCCGGCTCGATCACCTTCAGTCCGAGGCCGCGCAGCCCCTCGCGCAGGTATTCGGCGTTGGCGAGCAGCGCGTCGAACAGCGTCGGCCCGTCCGAGCGGATCACCCGCAGCGCCGCGAGCGCGGCGCCGACCGCGGCCGGCACTGCCGAGGCGCTGAAGACGAACGAGCGGGAGGCGATCCGCAGGTACTCGACCACGTCGGCCGGGCCGGCGATGAACCCGCCGCAGGAGGCGAGGCTCTTGGAGAAGGTGCCCATCCGCAGGTCGACCTCGTCCTCGAGCCCGAACAGCTCGCACGCCCCGGCTCCCCGGGCGCCCAGGACGCCGGCGCCGTGCGCCTCGTCGACCATCAGGCGCGCCCCGTGGGCCTTGCAGAGCTCGACGATGCGCGGCAGGTCGCAGAGGTCGCCCTCCATCGAGAAGACGCCGTCGACCACTACGAGGACGCCGCCGCCGTCCTCCGCCGCGCGCCGCAGCATCTTCTCCAACTTCTCCATGCGGTTGTGGCGGAACGGCCGCAGCTTGGCGCCCGAGAGTCGGCATCCGTCGAGGATCGAGGCGTGGTTGCCCGAGTCGCAGATCACCGTGTCGCCCGGGCCGAGGATCGTCCCGATGCAGCCGAGGTTCGACTGGTAGCCGGTCGTGTAGACGATCGCGTCGTCGGTCCCCATCCATTCGGCGAGCTCGCGCTCCAGGGCGACGTGGAGGGGGGTGGTGCCGTTGAGCAGGCGCGAGCCGGTGACGCCGGTGCCGTAAGCCTCCAGCGCGTCGCGCGCGGCGCCCTTGACCCGCTCGTCGCCAGTCAGCCCCAGGTAGTTGTTGGAGCCGAGCATGATCGTCTCGCGGCCCTCCATCTCGACCACCGGGCCGGCCTGCGAGGTGAGCAGGCGGAAGTAGGGGAGGAGGTCGTGCTCGCGGGCCGCTTCCAGCTGCTCCAGCCGGTCGTGCTCGCGGGCCTTCGCGAAGACGTCGACGGCCGCCTTCGGCGAGTCGCTCATGTCGGGAGTGTAGGTTGCCGCCGTGGGAAGCGTGTCGATCCGCCCCGTGCGCACGCGGCGCGAGCTGAAGCGCTTCGTCAAGGTCCCCTTCGAGCTGCACCGCGACAGCGCCCAGTGGGTGCCGCCGCTGATCTTCGACCGCATGCAGTTCCTGGACCGTGGCCGCAACCCCTACTTCGAGCACGCCGAGGCCGAGTACTTCATAGCCGAGCGCGACGGTGAGCCGGTAGGGCGCATAACCGCCCAGATCGACGAACGCTGGGACGAGTTCCAGGGCGGCAACGACGGCATGTTCGGCTTCTTCGAGACGATCGACGACCGCGATGTCGCGTGCGCCCTGGTCGAGGCGGCCGAGGGTTGGCTGCGCGAGCGCGGTCGCGAGCGGGTCCTGGGCCCGATGGACTTCACGACCAACGACGAGCTCGGGATCCTGATCGAGGGCTTCGAGCGGCGGCCGATGATCCTGCAGCCGTGGCACCCGCCCTTCTACCGGGAGCTGCTCGAGGGGCTGCGCTACGAGAAGGCCATGGACCTGTTGATGTGGTACCTCGAGCTGGGCAAGCTCAAGGAAGGCGACCAGTTCACGCCGGAGATCCACGCCGCCGCCGAGAAGGCCCTGCGCGACGAAGGAGTCGAGATCCGCAAGTTCGTCAAGCGCAAGCTGCCGGAGGAGATGCGCCGCTTCACCGAGGTCTACAACGAGGCCTGGTCCCACAACTGGGGCTTCGTGCCGGCCACCGACGCCGAGGTCGAGTTCCACGCCAAGCTGCTCAAGCAGGTGCTCCACGAGGACTGGGGCTTCATCGCCGAAAAGGACGGCGAGACGGTCGGCGTCGCGTTCACGCTGCCCGACATCAACCAGGCGCTGGCCGAGCTGGGTGGCCGCCTGCTGCCGCTCGGCTGGCTCCGCTTCCTCGTCGCGAAGCGCAAGATCGACCGGGTGCGGGTCTTCGCACTCGGCGTCAAGCATGCCTGGCGGCACAGCGGGGTCGCCGCCGGCCTCTATCTGAAACACCTGGAGAGCGCCAGCCCCGACGGCATCCCAGCCGGCGAGACCGGCTGGATCCTGGAGACGAACGGGCCGATGAACCGCGCGATGGAAGGCATGGGCGGCAAGGTCGTCAAGCGCTACCGGGTATACGAAAAGCCGCTCGGGCCGACGCCCTCGCTACAGTCGGCCGGGTGAGCGAGATGGAGCTGGAGCCGGTTCAGATCCGCGTGCTGCCGCGCGAGGAGCCGGCCCTGCCGGCTCTGCGCGGCGAGGCCCGCACGGTGGCGATCGCCGCGGCGGGTGGCGTGCTGGCCGGAGCCGCCACGGTGGCCGCGGTGCGCGCCGTCGGCGCCGCCGCCTCGCGGCGGGCCTCCTCCCGGCGCCTCTTCGGCCGCCGCGAGCGCCCCACCAAGGTGGTCGCCAGC
>DASQDJ010000090.1:0-4212 GCA_035634215.1 Solirubrobacterales bacterium
CTCCTCGGCCTCGCGCAGCGCCGTGACGCGCAGGTTATCGTCGTCGTCCTGGCGACCGCCCGGGAACGAGATCTCGCCCGGGTGGCGGCGCAGGTCCTCGCGGCGCCGGGTGAAGACGACGTGCGGCTCGCCGTCCTGCACGAACAGCGGGACGAGCACCGCGGCGTCGGTGCGGCCGTGGACGTCGAGCTGCGAGGCCTCCCGCGGCTCGAGCAGGCGGCCGCGGAGCGTCTCGGCGAGGGCCGCGGCGTCAGCTCGTCTGGAGCTGGAGCCGCTCGACACGCTCGTTGAACATGACCTCGCCCTCGAGCGTCCGGTGGACCGGGCACTTCGCGGCGATGATCCGCAGGCGCTCGAGCTGCTCGTCCGAGGCGTCCTCGGGCAGCCGCATGACCAGGTCGAACTTCGTCGGGCATCCGCGCTCGGCCGGGGCGTAGTTCACCTCGACCTCGACGTACCCGAGGTCCCAGCCCTTGCGCTGGGCGTACATCTCCATGGTGATCGCCGTGCAGGAGGCGAGGCTCGCGGCCAGCATCTCCTGTGGGCTCGGAGCGGTGTCGTCGCCGCCTGCGTCCAGCGGCTCGTCGACGGAGACGTGATGGGACCGGATGTCGACCATGTGGCGATAGGTCCCGGTGCGGCGCGCGACTGCCTTCATGCAACCCATGGTAACCGTGCGCCCCCGCGCGCCGGGAGTGCCTATCCGTCCAGTGCGTGCAGCAGCAGGCCGGTCGGGACCTTGGGGAAGAAGTAGGTCGACTTCGGCGGCATGTTCTCGTCGCTCTCGCAGATCGCCCGCACCTGGTCGACTGGGATCGGGCGCAGGATGAACGCGACGTCGTAGGTGCCGTCGTCGAGCAGCGCCAGCGAGTCCTCGACGCTCTTCGCGTAGCCGATGCCCCGCTTGGCGAGGATGTCGTCCTCGCTGAGGCCCGCGATCCCCTTCAGCACCAGCGTCTCGAGGATCGCCGCGTCGAGGCGGCGGTATGCCTCGGGCTTGCCGGCGAGCTGGTCGTCGAGCGAGGCGATCGCCTCGTCCTTGAGCCGCAGCCGGTAGCCCCGTTTGTGATGGGAGTCGTAGAGGCCGAAGACGCCGACGCCGTCGACGCCGCGCGGGTCGAGCTCGCTCGTCTCGACCTCCTCCGCGTCGAACAGCTCGCGCAGGCCCTCGCCGAGCCGCCGCTGGCGCTCCGGATCGTCGGCGAAGCCGGAGAGCAGGCGGTGGGTGGGGAAGACGGTCAGGCCCGGGTCCTCCAGGCCGGTCAGCGCCATCAGCGTGTAGCAGTGGTCGCCCTCGCCGCCGATCTCGTCGCGGTAGGCGATCGCCGTCTCGTAGCGGTGGTGGCCGTCGGCGATCAGCAGCTTGGCGTCGGCGAGCAGCTCGGTCACCTGATCGAGGATCCCGGTGTCGCCGACCGGCCAGATGCGGGTGACGGTGCCGCCGGCGTCGGTCGCCTCGCCCCACGGCTCGCTGCCCTCGACGGCGGGCGCGACCAGCGGCCAGGGGTCCCTCGTGCTGAGCGAGAAGATCGCCGAGAGGTTGTGGCGGGTGGCAAGGGTCAGGTCGAGCCGGTCTTTCTTCGGCCCGGGCAGCGTCCGCTCGTGGGGCAAGACCTGGCCGGCCTTGAAGTCCTCGACGCGGACGCGGCAGAGGATGCCGTGGCGGGTGCGCGGCTCGCCGTCGGGGCCGGTGTAGTCCTGGGTCATCGCCCAGATCGCCGGCTCGGTGTCGCTGACCAGCGCGCCGGCCTCGCGCCAGGCGCCCATCGTCGCCGCGGCCCGCTCGTATGGATCGTCCCCGGTCTCCTGCGGCCCGGTCTCGCCGTACGGTTTCGGCAGGTCGATCGCGACCGCGTTGTACTCGGAGCGGGCCAGCAGCTCCTGGCGCTGCTCGGTGTCGATCACGTCGTACGGCGGCGCCGCGACGTCGTCCAGCGAGCCGACGACGTCGAGGTCGTAGTGGGTCGCGTAGATCGGGCGAACGTCGGCCATGGGGCGCGAAAGCTAACGCGTCGCCCGCCGCGCCATCGCCCGCCCGCCGATCGCCGTGAGCCGTCGGAGGCCGCCGCCCGCTCTAGACTCAGTCACGACGGGGCGTGGCGCAGCCTGGTAGCGCGCGGCCTTTGGGTGGCCGAGGTCCCCGGTTCGAATCCGGGCGCCCCGACTTCGTCTCCTCGACCGAAAAGGATCGCGCCTTGGCCACTGAATTCGAATTCTCGCTGCGGATCGACTTCTTTCGCGACCTGGCGGGCCCTGACCCCAGTCTCGAAGCAGGCTACGAGCGCAGCCTGGTCGGCTCCGTGGAAAGGGAGGGCGCCCGGGCGGCCTGCGTTCCCCGAGTCGGCGAGTACGTGCTGCCGCTGGCGCCTCACATGCCGCATCCCCACTCGCTGATCACGGCGGTCGAGCACAACCTCGCCGGGGTGAGGCTCGCCGACGATGGCGAGACCGAACGTTCGGCCTCGGTGACCGCCGTGATCACGGCGCCTTGGCCGGGCGACGACCTCCGCGACGAGATCGTCGGCGACTTCGAAGGTCGCGGCTGGACGTGGCGCGAGGCGTGAGCGCCGCGCCTCCGGCTCGAGTTCGCACTTAGTCGGGCATACCCCGACAAAGTGCGAACGCACTGCCGCCCCTCAGGCGGCGAGGACGCGGACGAAGCGCGACCGGTCGGGCTGGCGCTCGTAGCCGACCGACTCCCAGAGCGCCACGGCGGCGTGCTCCTCGTCGGCGACGATCGCCGTGAGGCGGACTGCCCCCAGATCCGCGAGCCGGCGCTCGCCGGCCCGGACCAGCGCCGCGGCGACGCCCTGGCGGCGCCACTCCGGGTGGACCACCAGTCGGTAGAAGCTTCCCCGCCAGCCATCCCAGGCGGCGACCAGCGTGCCGATCGCCTTGCCACGCGCCTCCGCCAACAGGAGCGCGCCCGGGTCCCTAGCCAACAGCGCTTTGAGGCCATCCTCGCTGTCGGTGACCGAGGGGATGCTGTCGGCGGCGCGCCACAGCGCGAGGACCGTCGGCAGGTCGGCTGGGGTCGCGGTGCGGATGGCGGGCTCCACGGTGGTCTCGCACCGTATCCACTCAGGTTTCCCCCGCAAATGCCGATAGCGCCCCGGTAATGCCCCTGACCGGCAACCGTCGGCGCGAACGCGTCTTCTTCGAAACCGACCGCCACGTCGTGGTCGGCGACGTGACGCTGCCCGCCGAGGGCTACCAGGCGCGGCTCTCGGACGCGATCAACCGCGGCGAGGTCGCCTTCCTGCCGCTGACCGACGTCGAGATGACGCCGCTCGCCGGTGGCCAGACCGAGCGACGGGGCTTCGTCGTGCTCGCCAAGTGCCACATCCGCGTCGCCTACCCGGTCGGCGAGGCGTCGGGCTTGCGCGGACCTGCGCTAGCCGCGGCGCCGTCGCCGGCTGCCGCCGCCGATCGCCCCGACGTCGACGAGGAAGGCGAAGGCGACGAGGAGCCACTCGAACCCGAGCACGCCGTCGGACGACGCCCAGAGCAGCGCATAGGCCAGCGTCGTCCAGGGCAACAGGAAGAAGCCGACGAGCGGAACCAGCCAGCCGTCGAACGAGCGGCTGAGCAGGTCGGTGAACAGCCAGAGGACGAAGAGCCCGAGCCGCGGCGAGATCAGCGCGAAGAGCAGTGCGAGGCAGCCGATGGCGGAACGCTACCTTGTCCCTACGATGCTCTTCGGCGGAGCCAAGACCCGGATGCCGGGGCCGGAGGAGGCGCTGCCAGGGCGGGCCGAGCCCGCCTTCGAGGTGCCCGACCGCCATGCCGTGCTGGGCACGCCGCTGAAGCCGCCTTTCCCGGAGGGGGTCGAGATCGCCTACTTCGCGCTCGGTTGCTTCTGGGGCGCCGAGCGGCTCTTCTGGACGCTCGACGGCGTCCATACGACGGCGGTCGGCTACATGAACGGGGTCACGCCGAACCCGACCTACGAGGAGGTCTGCTCGGGACGCACCGGCCACGCCGAGGCGGTTCTCGTCGCCTTCGACCCGGCGCGTATCTCCTACGCCCGCCTGCTGGAGGTCTTCTTCGAGGAGCACGACCCGACCCAGGGCATGCGCCAGGGCAATGACGTCGGCACGCAGTACCGCTCGGGCATCTACACGTTCACCGACGAGCAAGCGAAGGCCGCCGACGCGTCGAAGGCGCTGTATGGCGAGCGCCTCCGAGCCGCGGGTCACGGCGCGATCACGA
>DASQDJ010000091.1:0-10149 GCA_035634215.1 Solirubrobacterales bacterium
GTGCAGAGTCTCGCCCGGGCGGTCGGTCTTGACCGAGACCTGCTCGCCGCCGAGGCGGTAGCTGACCGTCGTCGGCAGGCTCTCGCGGTCGCCGAGGTCGTCGGGGGTGCCGCGGGCGACGACGCGGCCCGCGGCGATCACGGCGACGCGGTCGGCGAGCCGCTGCGCCTCGTCCATGTAATGGGTGGTGAGGAAGACGGTCTTGCCGAGATCGCGCAGGCCCGCGATGGTCTCCCACGTGTGGCGGCGCGCCGAGGGGTCGAAGCCGGTCGTCGGCTCGTCGAGGAAGAGCAGCTCGGGATCGCCGATCAGCGCGATGCCGACGTCGAGGCGGCGCTGCTGGCCGCCGGAGAGGGCGCCGGTGCGCGCGCCGGCCTTCTCGCTCAGGCCGACGACCTCGAGGGTCTCGCCGATCGGGCGCGGCGAGCTGTAGTAGCCGGCGTAGAGCTCGAGCGACTCGCGCACGGTCAGATACGGGTCGAGGCGGCAGGTCTGCAGGACGATCCCGATCCGCTCGCGCCACTCGCCGCCGGCCCGCTGCGGGTCCTCGCCGAGCACGTTGACCTCACCGCCGTCGCGCTCGCGGTAGCCCTCCAGGACCTCGACCGTGGTCGTCTTCCCTGCCCCGTTGGGGCCGAGGAACGCGAAGACCTCGCCGCGCCGCACCTCGAGGTCGATGCCGCGCACGGCTTCGAGGTCGCCGTAGCGCTTGCGCAGTCCGCGCACCGAGATGACGGGTTCGGAGGCCTCCAAGGCCGGCCGATTCTAGGTCCGGGCGGTCGGCGCCGGGCCGCCGCCGTCGAGCTCGACGTCGCGGTGCTTGACGCGGACGATGAGGTCGTCGCGGCCCTCCAGGGCACGGCGAATGCGGTCGGCGACCGCGAGCGAGCGGTGCTTGCCGCCGGTGCAGCCGACCGCGATCGTCAAATGGCTCTTGCCCTCGGCGACGTACGCGGGGACGAGGAACTCGAGCAGCGGCAGCAGGCGGCCGTAGAACTCGCCCGCCTGCGTGCCCGACTCGACGTAGGCCCGCACCTCCTCGTCGAGCCCGGTCTGCGGCCGCAGCTCGTCGACATAGTGGGGGTTGGGCAGGAAGCGGACGTCGAGCGTCATGTCGGCGTCGCGCGGCGGTCCGTTCTTGAAGCCGAAGGTGAGCAGGGTCAGCGCCAGCTTGCCGCCGCCCTCGCCACCGACCTGCTCCTCGGCGATCCGGCGTCGCAGCTGACCGCCGGTGAGACCGCTGGTGTCCATCACCACGTCGGCGCGAGCGCGCAGCGGCGACAGCAGGTCCCGCTCGGCCCGAATCCCCTCGACGATCCGCCCTTCGGGCGCCAACGGGTGGCGACGGCGGGTCTCCTTGTAGCGGTCGAGCAGCGTCTCCTCGTCGGCCTCGAGGAAGAGCAGCCTCGGCTCCAACCCCTCCCCCTCCAGGTCGTCGAGCACCTGGACGAGGTCGTCGAAGTACTCACCGCCCCGCACGTCGGAGACGACCGCGGCCCGCTCGACGCCGCTGCCGTCGAGCCGAAAGAGCTCGCCGAGGCTGCCGATCAGGCGCGGCGGCAGGTTGTCGACGCAGAACCATCCCCCGTCCTCGAAGGCGGCGATCGCTTCCGACTTGCCGGCTCCCGAATGACCGGTGATCACGACCAGCTCGACCTTCTTCGCCTCCGTCATCAGCCGATCCTGTGCAGCTGCTCGTGGATCTCGCGGGCCAGCTTGCCGGGCACGCCGGGCTCCGCCTCCAGCTCCTCCCGACTGGCCGCCAGGAAGCGCTCCGGCGAGCCGAAGTGGCGCAGCAGGGCTCGCTTGCGAACCGGCCCGACGCCGCGCAGCCCGTCCAGCACAGAGCCGGTCATCGCCCGGTCGCGACGGCCGCGATGGTGCTCGATCGCGAAGCGGTGGGCCTCGTCGCGGACGCGCTGCAGCAGCTTCGACGCCTCCGAGTCGGCCGCGATGTCGAGCGGCCGCGGGCGACCTGGGACGAAGACCTCCTCCTCCCGCTTCGCCAGCGAGACGACAGTCGTGCCGCGCTCGACGAACGGCGCCAGGACGCGCATCGCGGCGGCTAGCTGCCCCTTGCCGCCGTCGATCATGACCAGGGAGGGCAGCGAGGCGAAGCTTGCGTCGCGCTTGCCGTCGTGCGGCGAGAGGTCGATCTGCTCCAGGAAGCGGTTGACGCGACGGCCGAGCACCTCCTCCATCGAAGCGAAGTCGTCGGACCCATTCTCGCGGGCGCCGCGCACCTTGAAGCGGCGGTAGTCGGCCTTCTTGGTCGCGCCCCCCTCGAAGACGACCATCGAGGCGACGGTGTGCTCGCCGCCGATGTTGGAGACGTCGAAGCCCTCGATGCGGACCGGCAGCTCCTCCATCCCGAGCGCCTCGCGCAGGTCGGCGAGCGCGTCGACCCGCCGCTGGCGGCGGTGCTCGCGCCGCAGCCTGTCCTGGTCGAGGGCGAGCCGCGCGTTGCGCTCGGCCAGCTCGCGCAGGCGCCGTTTGTCGCCCCGCTCCGCGACCCGCACCTCGACCGGGGCGCCGCGCCGCTCGCTCAGCGCCGCGGCGAGCAGCTCGGCCCGCTCGGCCATGTAGGGGCCGACGACGATCGTCTTGGGGACCGCAGGCGAGGCCGAGTAGTACTGGCCGATGAACTCCTCGGTCACCTCGGCCGGCTCGCGTTCGGCCTGGTTGTCGAGGTAGAAGCTCTGGCGCTCGGCGAGGATCCCGTCGCGAACCTGGAAGACCTGCGCGTTGGCGTCGGCGCCCTCGGCAGCGACGCCGATCATGTCCATCGCGCCGACCGAGCCGCCGGCGACCTGCTGGCGCTCGAACAGCGATTCGATCGCCTTGAGCCGGTCGCGGTGCAGCGCCGCCCGCTCGAACTCGTGCGCGGCCGCCGCCTCCTCCATCTTCGCCCGCTCGCCCGCCTCGACCTGGCGGTAGCGGCCCGAGAGGAAGTCGACGATCGCGTCGACGTTGCGCCGGTACTCGTCCCTGCCGATGTAGTCGACGCAGGGCGCCCCGCAGCGCTTTATGTAGTAGTCGAGGCAGGGGCTGCCGGAGCGGCGGCCCGGCTCGCGGCCCTCGCAGGTGCGGAACTGGAACAGCTTGCCGAGCAGGTCAAGCGTCTCGCGCACCCGCTTGGCGCTCGAGAAGGGGCCGAAGTAGGCGCGGCCGGAGCGGTGCTTCTCGCGGGTGAAGTAGACGCGCGGGTAGTCCTCATCGAGGCTGACGCAGACGTAGGGGTAGGACTTGTCGTCGCGCAGGCGGATGTTGAAGCGCGGCCGGTGCCGCTTGATGAAGCTCTGCTCGGCGAGCAGCGCCTCGGCCTCGTTGGCGGTGACGAGGAAGTCGATGCGGTCTATGCGCGAGGTGAGGCGCGGCTCTCCCCCCGAGAAGTGCGACGCGACCCGCTTACGGATCGAGCGCGCCTTGCCGACGTAGAGCAGGTCGCCGCGGGCGTCGTGGAAGAGGTAGACGCCCGGGGAGTCGGGCAGCTTGCGCCGCTGCGCGGCGATCCGCTCCTCGCGCGAGGAATTGCTGCTTTCCCGCCTACCAGCCATCGATCACAAGAGTAGGCTCCTGGCCAGCCGGCCAAGCCAGACGCGCAAGGGAGACGAAGATCGCATGCCCACCGAGACCCTGAACCCACCGGAGCTACAGACGCTGCGAATCGACGTGGACGGCCGGATCGGCACCCTCACCCTCGACCGGCCCGACGCGTTCAACGCGATGAGCCCCGAGATGATCGGCGAGCTGACCGTCGCCTTCTCGTGGCTCGCCGACCAGGCGCCCCTGCGGGCGCTGATCGTGACGGGCGCGGGGAAGGCGTTCTGCGCCGGCGGCGACGTCAATTGGTTCCGCGGCGGCGTCGAGGACGAGTCGATCGACCTGCCCGCCCAGGTGCGGCGCGGCGCCGAGGTCCTGCACCAGGCGATCGTCGACCTGCGCCGCATCCCCTATCCGGTGATCGCGGCGGTCAACGGCCCGGCGGCGGGAGCCGGCTTCTCGCTTGCCCTCGCCTGCGACACCCGGATCGCCTCCGAGGGGGCCTTCTTCGCCTGCGCCTACGGGCGGATCGGCGCCTCGCCGGACGGCGGCATGACCTACTTCCTGCCCCGCGTCGTCGGCCCGAGCCGGGCGCTGGAGATCCTCCTCAACGACCCGAACATGAACGCCGAGAGCGCCTTGGCGGAGAAGATCGTCGCCGAGGTCGTGCCGGCCGACCAGCTGCTCGAGCGGGCGCGCGCCAAGGCCGAAAAGCTGGCCGCGAAGGCGCCGCACTACGTGCGAATGGCGAAGCTGCTGGTCGGGCAGAGCATCGAGAACCGCCTCGCCGACCACCTGCAGCTCGAGCGCCACGGGATCGCCGACAGCATGGCGACCGAGGATCTGCGCAACGGCGTCACCGCCTTCTTCGGCGGCGAGGAGCCGGTCTTCGAAGGCCGCTGACGCGCCGCTCGGGTTTTCCGCGTCCATTTCCGGCTAGATTCCCTGCGAAGCCTGGCCTCGACGGAAAGGACCTCCCGGAATGAAGAAGCTGACCGCCTTCCTCGCTCTTGCGCTCGCCTCGTTCGCCCTGGTCGCCTGCGGCGGCGATGACGACGACGGCACGACGACCACCGGATCCGGCGGCGAAGCGACCAACGGCGCCGCGACCGGCGGCGGGGGCGGTGGCGGCGGCTCCGAACTCCACATCGAAGCGGCCGACACCGGCCTCGCCTTCACCGAAGACGCGATGACCGCGAAAGCGGGCAAAGACGTGGCGCTGCACTTCTCCAACCCGCAGCCGATCGGCCACGACGCCGACATCGAAGACTCGAGCGGCAAAGTGATCGCTGACACCGAAGTGCTCACCGAAGGCGAGGACAGCGCCACGATCAAAGACCTCAAACCCGGCAAATACGTCTTCTTCTGCTCCGTCCCCGGCCACCGGGAAGGCGGCATGGAAGGCACCCTGACGGTCGAATAAGCCGACGAAGCGTTTTGCGGCGGTCGCCGGGTCAAAGCGGCATGCGATCGACCCGGCTGGCCGCCGTATTGCTCGTTTCGCTGCTCCTGGTTGCGGGAGGAGCCGGCTGCGGCGGTGATGAGGGCGCTGAGACCCTCACCGTCAATCCCGACGTGCAAGGCAGCCCGCAGCTGCAGCTCGAAGCGGACCCCGACGGCGAGCTCGCGTTCAACGCCGAGGAGGCCGTGGGAAGCGCGGGCAACGTGTCGTTCGTGCTCGAGAACCCGTCGACGAGAGCTCACACGATCGCGGTCGAGAACAAGCGCGGAGAACAGCTCGGGGCGAGCCGCGTCGCGATCAAAGATTCCGAGTTCGTCATCGTCTCGCTGGAGCCCGGCACCTACACCTACTACTGCACCGTCCGCGGCCACCGCGAGGCGGGCATGGAAGGGACGCTCACGATCGAGCCGGACTGAGCGTCGGCCGCGCCAGTGCCGGCGCGTCAGCCGCCGGGCGCCATGACGCGCGTAACGCTGTCACCCACGAAGCACGGCTTCTCGCCGCCCTCGACCTCGAGGGTGAAGCGGGTGACGACCTGCCACCAGTCGCCGCCGACCTCGTCGACCGAGACGACCTCGGCCCGGCCGCGGACACGGGAGTCGACGGGAACCGGGGCGGGGAAACGGATCTTGTTCCAGCCGTAGTTGACGCCGAGGGCGAAGCCGCTGGCGGAGATCAGCTCCTTTCGGAAGCCGTCGACCAGCGAGAGGGTCAGGTTGCCGTGGGCGATCGTCGTGCCGAAGGGGCTCTCCTTCCTCGCCCGCTCGACGTCGACGTGGATCCATTGATCGTCGCCGGAGATCCGGGCGAAGGTGTCGATGTCCTCCTGGGTGACGGTTCGCCACTCGCTCGGACCGATCTCCCGGCCGACCAGCGCCTTCATCCCCTCGACGCCGTGTGCCTCGGCGGTTGCCATCGCGCGAGTCTAATTCAGCCCAGCCCGGCCGCCAGGTCCAATCGCTTTCGAGATGGCCGTCGATCACTCCGGCACGGGCACCGCAATCACCTCGAGCCCTTCGATGCCACGGAAGTCGTCGGGGTTGCACGTATAGACCGGGAGGTCGTTGGCGAGGGCAACCGCGGCGATCATGGCGTCGTAGGCGCGCGCGGCTGCCTTGCGGCCAGCCTGTCGGAGCGAGGCAGCCACCCGTCCATACGCGCGCGCGGCGGCTGCGTCGAAGGGCAGGGGGACGAAGTCGGCCTCGGCCTGTTGCAGATGAGCCTGCCTGCGAGCGCGCTCGCCCTCCTCCGCGGCGACAAGCGGGCCAACCGCGAGCTCAGCGAGCGTGACAGCCGTGATGAGCGGCTCGGCGGGCAGCGCCCCGGCGTCAGCGATGCGGGGCAGGAGGAGAACCGTCGACGTGTCGAGGACCCCTCGCTCGGATCCGAGGGCCTCCTCGTTCACAGTCGCGGGTCCAACAGCTGGTCGACCTCCGCGCGTAGAGCGACAGGGTCCACGCCAGGCAGCCGATTCCAGCGGCTCAGCAAAGCCTCCGCCGAAAGCGCTGGACGCAGCGCCCGCAACTCGGCCACCGGGTGGCCGGCACGGGTAATCGTAATTTGCTCTCCCCGCGCGGCTCGATCGACGACCTCGCCGCCGTGGTTGCGCAACTCGCGAATCGTGACGTTTCCCACGAGAGCTAGCGTATCACGCGTGATACACTCGGGTTCCCAGACGTCCCGGTCTCTGCCCAGCAAGTATTGGCTAGTGGATCACGGATCACACCGCTTAATCGATGCCTCCTTTGAATGACTCGATCTATTTGTACTCGGAGCTGCAGAGGGACGATGATCTCGCCGCCCCACTGACCGCCAGGCGACCTGGCGTAGCGGTTGAGGCCGCCTAACGTCCTTCGTCGGGTCATTGGGCCGGCCCGTTTTGCGGGCCTACGGGCACCTCGTTATGGCAGTTTCGTACCTACCTGCGATCAGGACCGCTTAAAAGTCTGAGCGACTCGCGTACTTGATCTGCGAGCCCACTGGAGCGGCGAGCGAGCAAAGTGGACGATTGAAGGCGTGGGCTGGGGTGATCGTAACAAACAGCTCAAGGCTAGCCCGCAGCTCAGGGGGGAAGAACGAGACCGTAGGACCAGTGGCTGATCGTGTTGTCGCTGGCGCGGGCGACGACGTCGATTCGTTTCGGGCCCCAGGAGACGGCGCTCGGGCCAGACGCCAGGGTGGGGCCGCCGAGGCTCTCCCAGCCGCTCCAGCCGCCGTCGTACCACTTGTGCACGAGCTCGTTCCCCCCGCCCCTGGCGAAGATGTCGAGTCGGCCAGGGCCCCACGAGGAGATGTCCGGATCGGAGGTGATGTTGCCACCGAGGTTGTCGTAGACCCACGACGACCCGTTCCACGCCCAATGCATGACGGAGTTATCGGTGCCGCGGGCGACGACATCGATCCTGTTCGGTCCCCACGAGACCGCACCGGGGCCCGAAGCCAGCGTTTTGCCGAAGTTCTCCCACGGGTGCCAGCCGCCTTCGAAAGCCTTGTGCACAAGTTCATTGCTGGCTCCCCTGGCGAAAACATCTAGCCGTCCGTATCCCCACGAGGAAATGTCAGGGTCTGAAGTAATGCTCCCGCCGAGATTGTCGGTGTTCCATGAGGTGCCGTTCCAAGCCGGGTGGGTGACCGTGCTGTTGGCGGCGCGGGCGACAACGTCGATCCTGCTCGAATTCCACGATACGGCCCCAGGGCCTGAGATCATCGAACCGCCGAGATCCTCCCACCAACTCCAACTGCCGTTGAACCACCTGTGCGCGAGGTTGCCGGAGGACCCCTTGGCGAAGACGTTCAAGGTCCCGAGGCCTCGCGAGGAGATATCCGGATCGGACGTGGTGCTCCCGCCGAGGTTATCGACGGGCTGCCATTCATGAGTTGGCCACGCGGGAACTCCAGTCTGTCCCTGAAGGTGGTACCAGGCTGGGCGGAACGATCCATCGGATCCACGCACGCCGGTCCAGTTGCCCCAATGCAGTTCACCGGTCGGGGTGTCTCTATATAAGTGCCAGATAATTACCGGAACATTCCAGGCGCTCGGAAGTGACTTGATCCAATTGAAGCTCGCAGTCAGATTATTCGCCTGTTCGTTCGCAGTGACCCAGTTCTGGGTTTCTCCGGCATCGTTGCCCACGTTCCAGCCAACCTCGGTGATCCAAAGCGACTTATTGGTGCTGAACGTGGTGTTCAGTTGGCTCCGCGCGTGTTCCACGATCGTTTTCATGCCAGGTACGCCATTCCTAAATGAATATGGATGCAACGACAGTCCATTGAAATAGAAGCCAACGTCGGTCGCACCTTCCTTGGCTTTGATGAGGAACTGATTCACACCCATATCGCCGACTGAAATCAAACCCCCGAACAGGACCTGAGTGCCGATGCCGGGGGTTCTTACCTTCTGGGCATCGTTGATCGCCGTTGACGTGCGTTTCAAAAATTTCGCGTACTTATCGGGCTGCACTAGTCCGCCGGGACTGTTGTGGTTGAAATTGGGCTCGTTCCAAACCTCCCAGGCCGGAGGCGGTTTATAGGGCAGGCCGGGATTGTCGTTCCAGAAGGAGCCGTTGTTGCCATAGCGCTGAACGACCTGATGAACCCAGGTTTCCCACGCATTGCCCGCTGGCCCAGTTGCAAGGGCATAGGGATACGCGGTGGAGCCGTTGAAGTTGTACAAGTACGGCAGGATCGTGATGCCGCGCTCGGCGGCGAATTTAAAGGTTTTGTCGTATGCCGCTTCGGTTGCTTCGTCAAAAGTCGATGCGGCGGTCTGGGGGCGAACCATCAAGCGGTAGATGCTGATGCCCGAACGGTCCATGACATCCCATTGGGACTCTTCTTGCCAAGCATTTAACCCCGACATGAGCCCGATCTCAACGGCTGGCGCTTTCGGCACCGCTACAAGGCATACAGCTACGCAGGTCACTACAGCGCCAGCGAATAGACGCAACGAGCCAATGCGGGCACTAACGGACCCCGCCATCGGGAGCAGACTACCAACTCTGATCGCTCTAGCTATCTAGCGCCGTTCCGAGGCACAAGGCAAATGGGAGGGACGACCTCCGCAGCAGGCTGTGCGCGCGGGGTCGAGCTGATCGAAGTCGCCCTTGCTCAGGATTAGGTTGATGTGCCGACCGCTCGACGGTCCAGCCTGGGCGCCGCGACATCGCACTCCCTTCGGAAACGGCACGCAAGACCCATGAATAGCGCTGGACGGTACGAGGGGGTTGTCTTCACTGAACGAGCCTCACTTCGAATTGGGGGGCCGGGATAACCCCTGCACCGCTCACCAGGCCGAGGACGCGCGTTACGTAGGCCTGCGTCTCGGGATATGGCGGGATGCAGTCGCAGCCTTCGACCGCGCCGGGACCCGCGTTGTAGGCGGCGAGGGCGAGCTGGGGCGAGCCGCCGAACTGGCGCAGGAGGTCCGACATCAGGTGCGCCTGCGCGCCGATCGCGGCGTCCGGGTCGAAGGGGTCGCGAAGGCCGTAAGCGGCCGCGGTGGAGGGGATGAACTGCGCGATGCCCTGGGCGCCGGCCGGCGAGACGGCGTAGGGATCGAAGTTCGACTCGGCCATAAGCTGCGCCGCGAGCAGGGCGGCCGATACGTTCCAGCGGGCCGCCGCGCCCAGCAGTGCGGCGCGGAAGCGGGCCGGGACGAAAGAGGGTAGGCCGCCGGAGCCAGCGAGTGCGCCGTCTCCCCCGCCGCCCGCGAAGCCCGCACTGCCGGTCGCTTCGCCGGCCGGCGAGCAGGGCGGCGGACCGGCCGTAAAGCCGTAGTGCCAGGCCTCCCACGAGTAGCGCTGGACGAAACCGAAGCGCTCGGCGTTGGCAGCGAGCCAGCCGTAAGCGGATTCGGGCCCGAGGTCGAGCTCCGTGGCGCAGCGATGCAGCGACTGGCCGGGCGGCGCCACCCAGCGCGGATCTGGGTTCGCGGCGAAGAGCGCCGCCTGCTCGGCGTCGGAGCGGAAGCCCGAGTTGACGATCAGGACGACCCCGTCCCCCGACGCGGCGGCGGCCATCCGATCGAAGGCGGCGGCGACGTCCGGCCTCATCCCCCCGCCAGGCCTGAAGACGAGCGGCCCACCGTAGCCGCCGCCGCTCGCCATCGTGGCCGGGGATGCCGCGCCGGCCGAGGCGCCCGCTTC
>DASQDJ010000092.1:0-5504 GCA_035634215.1 Solirubrobacterales bacterium
CGCCGACGGCGATCGTGCCCTTCTTCGGGTAGAGGCCGAGCAGGCGGGCGGGTTCGGTGGCCAGCAACTGGACCATCCGGTTGAGCGAGAAGCGGCCGGCGCCTACGCCATGGTGGTGGAGCAGCATGAGGCGCTCCTCGACACCGCCGGTGCCGTTGGGGATCTTCGAGAAGTCGCCCTCGCCGAGCGCCCGCCGGTCGGCGAAGAAGTTCGGGAAGTGGTCGGTAGAGACGACCGAGAGCGTGTTGTCGGCCAGCGCCGCCCAGAGCCGCTCGCGGTCGGCCGCCCCGCGCGGCGGCGGCGTGAAGACGAACTTCGCCCCCTCGAAGTCGGGTCGTTCGAGGTCGCTCTCCTCGGTGAACAGGTGGTGCACGCAGACCTCGCCCCAGACCGGCAGGCCGCGCGAGCGAGCCGCCGCGATCGCCTCGACCGACCCCGCGCAGGAGACGTGGACGACGTAGAGCGGACATCCCGCCAGCTCGGCGAGCGCGATCGCCCGGCCGACCGCCTCGACCTCGGTCAGCGGCGGCCGCGTCCGCGCGTGCCAGACCGGCTCGCCGTGGCCCGCCGCCCGCGCCTGCTCGATCAGCACCTCGATCGCGCCGCCGTTCTCGGCGTGCATCATCACCAGCGCCCCGGTGTCGCGGGCGATCCGCATGCAGCGGAAGATCTCCTCGTCGCTCAGCATGAACAGCCCGGGATAGGCCTGGTGCAGCTTCAGCGTCGTCACCCCGGTCTCCCCCAGGCCGAGCAGTTCGGCCTCGACCTCGCCGCCGAGGTCGCGGACGATCAGGTGGAAGCCGACGTCGACGACCGGGCCGGCGCGCTCCAGCTTGCCGTGCCACTCCTCGATCCCCGCCCGCGCTCCGCCGCCGCCCTGGGGTTGCTCGGCGAAGTCGACGATCGTCGTCGTGCCGCCGAAGGCGGCCGCGATCGTGCCGCTGGTGAAGTCGTCGCAAGCCGAGACGCCCTGGAAGGCGACGTCCATGTGAGTGTGCACGTCGACACAGCCCGGCAGGACGTAGCGGCCGGTCGCGTCGATCGTCCGCTCGGCCTCGACGTCGAGCGAGGCGCCGAGCGCGCGCACCTTCCCGTCCCGCACCAGGACGTCGCCGACGAAGTCGAGCTCGGCGGTGACCACCCGGCCGCCCTTGACGAGCAGGGACACCGCTACGGCTCCCGGGGCCGGAAGGCGCCCAGCTTCGAGGTCGCGAGGCCGAGGCGCAGCAGCGCCTCGGCGACCGCGACGCCCGCCGGCACCGGCTCGAGGACCGGCGCGCCGAGCGAGCGCTCGAGCCGCTCGCGCAGGCCGAGCATCGGGCCGCAGCCAAGGCAGAGAACCTCCGCCCCCGCGGCGATCGCCGTCCGCCCCGCCGCCTCGTAGGCGGGGAAGGCGGCCTCGCGGTCGGCGTCGGCCTCGGCGACGCCGAGGGCGACCGGCTCCACCCCCGAGCAGCGCTCGGCGAGCCCATAGCGGCGCACGAGCTCCTCCATCTCGGGGACATCGGACGCGGTGTTGGTGAGGATCGCGAACCGGTGGCCGAGCCCGAGGGCGAGCATGAAGCTCGCCTCCGCGATGCCCACGACGGGCCCCGCGAAGCTTTCGCGCGCCGCGTGCAGGCCCGGATCGCCGAAGCAGGCGATCACGAAGGCGTCGAAGCGGTCGCCGGTCTCCGCGACGATCCGCGCGACGGCCGCCGCCGCCAGCGCCTCGTCGCGATACCCCTCGATCGTCGCCGGCGCCTCGCGCGCCGTCGCGCCCTCGACCTCCGTCCCGGCCGCCGCGACCGCCCGCGCCGCCGCGACCATCTCCTCGGTCATCGTCTCGGTCGAGTTGGGGTTGAGCAGGCAGACGCGCAAGGCGTCAGCCCTGCTCGGCGACCAGATCGCCGACGCGGCCGGCGGCGACGTCGAGGTGCCGGGTCAGCAGCTTGTCGGCCTTCTCGACCTGGCCCGCCTGCACCGCCTCGACGATCTCGCGGTGCTCCTCGACCTGGGCCATCGTCGGGTCGAACGAGTCGAGCTGGAGCAGCGCCAGGCGCAGCTCGCGCTGCAGGGTGACGTACAGCTCGTTGAACCGCCGGCTGCCGATCTGCTGCACGAGGATGCGATGGAAGGCGAGGTCGTGCTCGAGCAGCGCCGCCGTGTCGCCTTCGCGGGCCGCGGCCTCGATGCCCTCCACCTCCTCGATCAACAGCGTTCGCGCTTCGGCGCCGTCCACGCTGGCCAGTCCCTGCCGCTCGAGCACGGCACGGACGCGGAAGAGGTCGTCGACGTCCCCCTCGGTCAGCTTGATGACTTCGGCGCCGCGGTGCGGCACGTGGCGCACGAGGCCCTTGCGCTCCAGCACCCGGAGCGCCTCGCGAACGCTGTTGCGCGACACCGAGAAGGCTTCGGCCAGCTTCGCCTCGCGCAGGCGCTCACCCGGCTTCAGCGCTCCGTCGAGGATCTCGTCCTCGAGCGCGTCGGTTATCTGGCTGGGGGTCGACTGGCGGTCGAGCACCAACCGCTCGAAGGGCCGGGAGAGCTTGTCGGTGGGAATCGCCATCGGGGGACAGGAGGACCGCCGCGGCGTCGGCGGCAACCCGACACCATCGTATCCATCCGGGACACTTGCCTATAGATTGCCATATTGCCCTTTTGTTGTGCAATGCTCCTGCGGTGAGCGCCTCCCTGGACGCCGACGCGTGGACGATTCCGAAGATCGACGCGGCGGCCAGGGCCCGGGGAGCGGGCCTCATCTCCTTCGCCGGGGGGGCCGCTCACCAGGACGACCTGCCGCTCGCCGGCCTCTCCCGTGCCCTCGACGAGGCCCTCTCGCCGCAGACGCTCGCTTACGGCTCGGCGCGCGGCGAGGAGAGCCTGCTCGACGCGCTGCGCGACCATTTCGCCGCCGAGGACGTCGACGCCAGCCGCGAGCGGACGATGGTCACCGCCGGCGCGATGGCCGGCATCGACCTCGTCTTCCGCCGCGCTCTCGATCCCGGCGACGTCGTCGTCGTCGAGTCGCCGACCTACAGCGACTCGCTGATCTCGCTCGCCCTCAACCGGGCGAAGCTGGTCGAGCTGCCGCTCGACGCGGAGGGCGCCGACGGGGAGCAGCTGGCGGCGATCGCCGCCGAGCACGGGCCGCCGCGGGCGATCTACGTCATCCCCACCTTCCACAACCCAACCGGGCTGACGATGAGCCTGGCGCGGCGCCGGCGCCTGGTCGAGCTCGCCGCCCAACTCGGCTCGCTGCTGATCGAGGACGACGCCTACAGCGCCTTCCGCTTCGAGGGCAAGGCGCTGCCGTCGCTCGCCTCCCTCTCACCCGACGTCGTCAGCGTGCGATCGCTCTCCAAGATCGTGGCGCCGGGGCTGCGGCTCGGCTGCGTGATCGGCCCGCCGGCGTTCCTGGCGTCGCTGGAGCAGGCGCGCGGCGGCGTCGACATCTGCGCCAGCCCGCTCGCCCAGGCCGCCGCCGCCCGCTTCATCGCCGGCGGCGAGGTCGGGCCGCACGTCCGGCGCCTCACCGAGGCCTTCCGCTGCCGCCGCGACGCGATGCTCGATGCCCTGGCCGAGCACTTCGGCGAGCTGGGCGCGGAGTGGTCGCGGCCCGCGGGTGGCATGTTCGTATGGATGCGGTTGCCCGGCGAGCTCGACACCGTCGACCTGCTCGATGCGGCGCTCGACGAGGGGGTGAGCTTCGTGCCCGGCAGCGTCTTCGCGGCGGACGGCGGGCACCGCGACGCGCTGCGCCTCTGCTTCTCCAGCGTCAAGGAGGAGGAGATCGGCGCCGGCGTCGAGCGGCTGCGGGCGGCGCTGGACCGGCTGACTGGAGCGGCCGGATGAGGCTCTATCGATGACCGCAACCAGCATCGACGCCGACCTCGCCCGCCTCGCCGAGTTCGGCGCCCGCGGCGACGCGGTGCGCCGGCTCGCCTGGAGCGACGAGCACCGAGCGGCGCTCGACTGGCTCGCGGCGCGCTTCGAGGGCGCGGGGCTGGAGGCGAGCCTCGACCCGGCGGGCAACCTGATCGGCCGCTGGCGGGCCGGCGCCGGCAAGGCGGTCGTCCTCGGCTCGCACGTCGACAGCGGCCCGGAGGCCGGTCGCTACGACGGCTGCCTCGGCGTGCTCGGCGGGCTGGCCGCGGTCGAGCTGCTGAAAGCGAAGGGCGTCGAGCCGCGTCGCCCCGTCTGGGTCGTCTCCTTCATGGACGAGGAGGGGGTGCGGTTCGGGGCCAGCCTGCTCGGCAGTCGCGCCTTCGTCGGCCAGGACGTCGGCGACTACCTGAGCCGCCGCGACGCCGAGGGGATCTCGGTTGCCGACGAGATGCGGCGCTGGGGCCTCGACCCCGCTCGGATCGGCGCCGCGAAGGCGATCGAGGAGGTGGGCGCCTACCTGGAGCTCCACATCGAGCAGGGGCCGGTGCTGGAGCGCGCCGGCGAGGAGATCGGGCTGGTCACCGGCATCGTCGGCATGGTCCAGGGCCAGGTGCGGCTGAGCGGCGAAGCGAACCACGCCGGCACGACGCCGATGGACGCGCGGCGCGACGCCGTGACCGGGCTGGCGCGGGCGGCGCTGGCGCTGCGCGAGGAGGCGATCGCGCGCGGCGGCACGGCGACGATCGGCAGCGTCACGGTCGAGCCCGGCGCCTTCACGGTGATCCCGGCGCGCTGCGAGTTCAGCCTCGACTTCCGGGTCGGCTCCCGCGAGGACTTCGACGGGCTGCGCGAGACGATCGAGACGACGGTGCGTCGCGCCTGCGAGCCGGAGGGGCTCGAGGTCGAAATCGAGCTCACCGACGCGGACCCGCCCGTCGCGATGGACCCGGGGCTCGTCGCGGCGCTCGAGCGGGCGGCGGCCGAGCTGGGCGCAGCCGCGCGGCGCATGCCGAGCGGCGCCGGCCACGACGCGATGCTGATCGCCCCCCACGGGCCCACCGGCATGCTCTTCGTGCCGAGCCGCGGTGGCATCAGCCACTCGCCGCGCGAGCACACCGAGCCCGAGCACTGCGAGCTGGGCGTCCGCGTCCTCGCCAGTGCGCTCGAGGCGCTGGTCGGGTAGCGGCGGCGATGCCGAGCTGCGCCAGGGCGATCGTCGCGGCGCTCGAGGCCCACGGCGTCGAGACCATCTTCGGAATTCCGGGAACCCACACGCTCGCCCTCCACGAGGCGGTCGCCGAGTCCGGCATCCGCCACGTCGCGCCGCGCCACGAGGAGGGCGGCGGCTACGCGGCCGACGGCTACGCCCGCGCCAGCGGCCGGCCTGGCGTCTGCCTGGTCACGACCGGGCCGGGCACGACGAATCTGATGACCGCCGCCGCGACGGCGTTTCACGACTCGGTGCCGATGTTGATCCTGACGCCGGGGATGCCGGGCGACGTCGAGGGACGAGACGCCGGCTTCCTCCACCAGGTCAAGAGCCAAAGCGGCGCGATGGGCAACGTCGTCGAGTGGAGCCGGAGGGTCGGCAGCGCCGAGCAGGCGGTGGCGGCGATCGACGCGGCGTTCGCGCATTT
>DASQDJ010000093.1:0-10338 GCA_035634215.1 Solirubrobacterales bacterium
CTGGGCGCGCAGCTCGCCCCAGCTCAGCTCGCCGAGCTCGCGCAGCTCGGAGGCGTGGAGGATCGCCGGCTCGCCGTCGTCCTTCCCCGCGAAGACGTGCTCGGCGTAGTTGAGGGACGTTCCAGGGAACCAGCGCGCGCCGGGCATCTCGCGGCCGCTCAGCACCGCGCCCCTCTCGCCATCTGCCTGGACCCCGAAGAAGTCCCAGATCGAGTCCCAGAACGGCTCCAACTCCCGCACCGACCAGCGCCACAGCTCGTCGTAGCCGTCGAAGCGCAAGCCGCGCTCGCCCTCCAGCCAGCGCATGTACTCGGTCATCCGCGCCCGCTCGACCAGCTCCGCGGGCGGCTCCCACACCTTTTCGGCGCCGGTGGCGCTCACGCGGCCGTCGCGGCGGCGGCCTCGGCGGCCTGAAGCAGCTCCAGCTCGCGCGGATCGTGAGCGCAGAACAGCTTGACCTCGTCGCCGTGGGCCCGGTTCAGCTCGCGCAGCCGCTCCTGATTCGCCTTGCGGACCTTGTTGTCGACCGCGGTCAGGTTCTGGAAGAGGCGCAGCATCGGCGGGCAGGTGGGCGGCCTCACGACCTCGCCCCCGTGGAAGTAGGCGTCGCCGCAGTGCAGGAGCCAGCCGTCGCCGCTCCGCACCGCCACGCCGGTGTGGCCGCGCGAGTGACCGGCGATCGGCACCAGGAGCACCTCGGCGTCGACGTCGGGGAGGATGTGGACGCTCTCGAAGCCGAACCAATCGTCGCCGCCCGAGCCGCTGTGCGTGACCCAGCGCGGCTCGTGCTGCCAGTGGGCGCCGCCGACGTAGCGCATGCGGTCGCTGAGCGCCGGTTCCAGGGCCGCCTTCAGCTCGGCGTCGAGCAGGTGCACCTCGGCGGCGGGGAAGTCCGGCAGGCCACCGGCGTGGTCGAGGTCGAGGTGGGTCGCGACGATGTGGCGTACGTCGTCGGCGCGGAAGCCGAGCGCTTCGACCTGGCGCACGGCGGTCGACGCCTCGGTCGGTCGCGGTTTCATCAAGGTGCTGAAGATCCGGCCCAGCTGGCGCGGGTTGCGCGCGTCCTCCAGGCCGAGGCCGGTGTCGACCAGGACGAGGCCGTCGCCCGCCTCGATCAGCAGGCAGTGGCAGACGATCGACGCGCGCCCGAGCAGGCTGCCCTCTCCGTTGACCAAGCGCGCCCCGTGAGGGCAGAACGACCCGCAGTTCAGGTGGTGAACCCTCATCCCGCGCGCAGCGTAGCGGCAAACCGAGAGCGTGGCCGACTTTTCTCTCGCTATGCGGGCGAAAGCTCGGCCACGCGGCGACTATCGTTGTCGAGGAGCCGGAGTGGCGGAACTGGCATACGCGATCGACTCAAAATCGATTGCCCTTGCGGGCTTGTGGGTTCGAATCCCACCTCCGGCATCCTGACGGCGTCTGGCACTTCGCAGGGCGGCGTCCTCGGTCGGCCTCCTCGGGTCCCGCACGAACAAGTGCGCTCCCCTCGCCGTACTCCCCGCGTCCTTGCCCTGCTTGGCCAGGGACCGCCAGGTCGGCGCGGTCACGGCGCGGGTGCGGCGTCGCTCCTAAGCGGGCTGCGGGGCGCCGTTCTCGGGCGGGGCCCCAGCGCCGTAGTCCTCGCCCGAGCCGATCGGGCGCTCCTCCTCGACGTGCCAGTTCTGGCTGAAGCCGTAGAAGGCGGCGGCGATTAGGACGATCTGCAGCAGGAGGAGGATGACGACGAGGGTGCCGATCAGCGTCACCGGCAGTAGCGCCTCCTCGAAGCCCTCCTTGTCGCGGGCAAACCAGCTCGCCGTGCCCACCGCGCAGAAGATCGCGAGGATCATCGAGAGGGCGGCGGCGACCGGCAGCGCGCCGCGGCTCCAGCGCGCCGTGCGGTAGGCGAAGAGCAGGTAGAGGCCGGCGAAGATCAGGCAGACGAGGCCCATGCCACCGCCGCCGCTGAGCAGCGACCAGCCGCCGATCGCGATCAGCGCCGCGATCCCCGCCGTCGCGAGCATCAGCAGGACGATCACGAACTTGGTCGTGACCACCGCCGGCTTTTCCCGATTCGGGTGCCAGAGCTCGTAGCCCGGCGTCACCTCTCCTACCGCCACGGTGCGATCATAGGCGTTCCGGCGGGCGTGGCGGAATTGGCATACGCGCCAGGTTTAGGTCCTGGTGGGCTTCGGCCCGTGGGGGTTCAAGTCCCTCCGCCCGCATCGCCTCTAGCATTTCCTTCCCTCGGGGGACTGAGTTAATGGCTATGCGCACGGTCTCCAAAACCGTGAATCCGGGTTCGAATCCCGGGTCCCCCGCTCCCGCGTCCGCGTCGCTCGCCGCCGGGAGCTCAGCACAGGAAAATCCCAGCACTGGGAGAAATTACAGCTATGGGTGGCGACTTCTACACGACCGCCGCTCAAGTCATTCCCCTGATCTTTGTAGCCATCGCCTTTGAGGGCCGAGCGATCTGGAGGCCTGAGTTGTGGGAGAAGTGGGCCGTTTCTCCGACCGCGATGTCGGGGATACGCATGATTCACACGACCGCCATGACTTTCGCCCTTGTGAGCGGCGAGACGGCATCGCTCTGGGCTCTGGGCCACAATGCTTCCGTCAGTTTCGAGCCTGGATACCCCGGCTGGATCATTGTCGGGTGTTTGGGCATCGGGGGAATGGCTCTAATCGCCCAGGTCGCAGCGCACCTCGCATTGGACGCGCTACCCCCGTGTTCCGGGGTCGGACTGAAGCCTCCCACTCAGCTGGGATTGATCGTTCTCGCCCTCACTGTCACGATGGCCGCTGCCCCCGCTCTCATGATCGTGAATGGCTTGTCGGGCTGATCGCAAGATCCAAAATTCGGATTACGGTGCACCGTCCCTGAACGCAGCTGTCCGACGGCTGGACCGGTGAGCGCCGGCGGCATGCTTTGAAAAGATCGGCCATATGTCCGAGCTGGGTAGGGAAGGCGGCGGCGAGCGCGACGACCTGCGGGAGCTGCGCGAGCGGCGCGCCCTGACCGAGGACGAGGCGCGTCCCGAGGCGACGCGGCGCCGGCACGAGGCGGGCGGCCGGACGGCGCGTGAGAACGTCGCCGACTTGGTCGACCCGGGCAGCTTCGTCGAGTACGGCCGCTTCGCGATCGCCGCGCAGCGGGGGCGGCGCGAGCTGGAGGAGCTGATCGCCCGCACGCCGGCTGACGGGCTCCTCGCCGGCACGGCGCGCGTCAACGGCGAGCTGTTCGGCGCCGAGCGGGCCGCCTGCGCGGTGCTCTCCTACGACTACACGGTGCTGGCCGGGACGCAGGGGGCGCTCGGCCACCGCAAGAAGGACCGGCTCTTTGAGCTGATCGAGCGGATGCGGTTGCCGACCGTCTTCTTCGCCGAGGGCGGCGGCGGCCGGCCGGGCGACACCGACTACCCCGTCGTCTCGGCGCTCGACACGCGCGCCTTCGCGCTCTGGGCGCGGCTCGACGGCGTCGTGCCGCGGATCGCCGTCGTCGCCGGCCGCTGCTTCGCCGGCAACGCGGTGATCGCCGGCTGCTCGGACCTGATCGTCGCCACCGAGGGCAGCTCGCTGGGGATGGGCGGCCCGGCGATGATCGAGGGCGGCGGCCTCGGCAAGGTCGACCCCGACGAGGTCGGGCCGCTCGACATGCAGACTCGCAACGGCGTCGTGGACGTAGCGGTCGCCGACGAGGCGGAGGCGGTCGCCGTCGCCAGGCGCCTGCTCGGCTACTTTCAGGGCGCGACGCCGCCCGGTCCCGAGCCCGACCAGGCGCGGCTGCGCGAGCTGGTGCCCGAGCGCGAGCGCCGCGCTTACCCGGTCGCGCCGATCGTCGAGACGCTCTCCGACCAGGGCTCGGTCACCTTCCTGCGCGAGCGCTACGCGCCGGAGATGGTGACCGCGCTGGCGCGGATCGGGGGTCGGCCGCTCGGGGTGATCGCCAACGACACCCGCCACATGGCCGGCGCCGTGACCAGCGACGCATCAAAGAAGGCGGCGCGATTCCTGCGTCTCTGCGAGGCGTTCGGGCTGCCGGTCGTCTCCCTGGTCGACACGCCCGGCTTCATGGTCGGGGTCGACGCGGAGCGCAGCGGCCTCGTCCGTGACGCCGGCGAGCTGCTCAACGCCGGTGCCCGCCTCTCCGTGCCGCTGGTCGCCGTGATCCTTCGGCGCGGCTACGGCCTCGGCGCGCAGGCGATGACGGGGGGCAGCCTGCACGAGCCGCTGCTGACCGTCGCCTGGCCGAGCGCCCACCTCGGGCCGATGGGGCTGGAGGGGGCGGTGCGGCTCGCCCTCCGAAAGGAGCTGGAGGCGATCGCCGACGAGGCCGAGCGCGAGCAGCGGGTGCGCGACCTCACCGCCGCCGCCGAGCGCAACGCCCGCGCCCTCAACGCGGCGACCCTGTTCGAGCTCGACGACGTGATCGACCCGGCCGAGACCCGCTCGCTGATCGCCTCGACGCTCGCCGCCGCCGGCCCGTCCCGTTAAGGCCGACGCTGTCCCTTAAGCGGTCGCCGCGATCGGCGCCCGGTCGGCCAGCACGGCGCGCGCGCCGTCGAGCGGCCGCACGGTGATGTTGCGGCGCCGCGCCACCTCGACCCCATTGCTCGCCGCGGTGAGCGTGCAGGCGCCTAGCAGCTCTCGCATCACGACTTTCATCTCGAGCATCGCGAAGCTGGCGCCGAGGCAGCGGCGGCGGCCGCCGCCGAAGGGAATCCAGGTGTAGGTGCCGGGCTGCTCGTCGAGGAAGCGCTCGGGCCGGAAGGCGTAGGGCTCGGGATAGATGTCGGGGTCGTGGTGGATCAGGTAGCCGTTGGCGACCAGGCTGCAGCCGGTCGGGTACGGCCAGCCGCCGACCTCGATCGGCTTGGCGACGTAGCGCGGCGCGACGTTGGGCAGGACGGGCCGCGCCCGCAGCGTCTCCTGGATCGTCGCGGTGACGTAGGCGTCGTCGTTCCCGTCCACCTCCTCGACCAGCCGGCCGAGCACCCGCGGCTCGCGCAGCAGCCGCTCGAACGCCCAGGCGAGCGAGGTGGCGGTGGTCTCGTGGCCGGCGACGAGCAGGGTGAGCAGCTCGTCGCGAATCTCCTGCTCGCTCATCGGCGAGCCGTCCTCGTGGCGGGCGTCGAGCAGCGTCGAGAGCACGTCGTCGCGTTCCTCGCCGGCCTCGCGGCGCTCGGCGATCAGCGCGAAGATGATCTCGTCCACTTCCTCCTGGATGCGGACGAACTGCGCGAAGGGCCCGACTCGTTCGGCGACCTTGGCGACACGGCCGTCGGGCCGTGGTGGCACGAGGCTGATCGGCTTGTCGCCGAAGGCGAGCATTTCCTGGAGGCGCTGGCGCAGCGCGTCGAAGCGGGCGCCGGGGTCGATTCCGAAGACGGCGCGCAGGATGATCTTCAGCGTCAGCTCCTGCATGTGGGGATGGAGGGGGACGGACGTGCCGCGGGGCAGGTCGGCGATCTCGGCGGCGGCCACCTCCTCCATCAGCCCGGTGAGCCGCTCCATCCGCTCGCCATGAAAGGCGGGCAGCATCAGTTTGCGCTGCTCCATGTGGGTCGGCTCGTCGAGCAGGATCACCGAGTTGACGCCGACGACCGGTTCGAGCACGCGCGCCCCGCGGCCCGGCTCGAGCACGTCCGGCGGCGCCGTGAAGACTTCCTTCACCTCGTCGGGGTCGGTGAGCATTACGAACGGAGGCGTCAGGGGCAGGCGGATCGTGAAGCGCTTGCCGTAGCGGGCGCGACAACGCTCCAGGTAGGCGAGCGGCCTCATCCAGAAGCCGAGGAACTGGATGGCCTTGGGGGCGGCGGGACCGGGCGGTAGGGCGGAGCGTGAACTCATGGTGCCTCCTTGCCGAGTGGTTACCCACTCATAGGCCGGGCCGACCCTGGTCGCCCGTGAGATGTCGCACACAAGCGCCTTGGACCGGCGAGTGGTTGCTCAGCGTCGCTTCGGCTCGAGGCCGATCAGCTCGAAGTAGCCGACGAGGTAGAGGCGGCGGCCGTCGGAGACGGCGGGCGTGTAGCCCGCCTCGCGCAGCTCGAAGGTCTTGCGGCGGGTGCGAACGTCGACGCCGATCGCCTCGCGCGTCTTGAAGCTCGAGGTGTAGACGGTGTGGCCGATCACGGTCGCGGTGCCGGGGACCGGCCCGCCGACGTCGAAGTCCCAGCGCTCCTTGCCGCTGCGGGCGTCGATCGCGTAGAGGCGCTTGTCGTAGGAGCCGATGTAGACGGTGGGCGGCGTGCCGGGGACGCGGGCGACGGCGGGCGAGCCGTAGACGTAGTCGCCAGTCCGGAAGAACCACTCGACCTTGCCGCTGTCCTGATCGAAGGCGTAGACCGTGCCGTCGTCGCGGGCCGCGTAGACGCTGCCGAAGGCGATCGCCGGCGAGGAGTAGAAGCCGCCGCGGCCGAAGGGGCGCACGCGGCTGGTGTTGGTACGCCAGAGCAGCTTGCCGGTGTCCGCGTCGAGGCAGAACATCGCGCTCTCGTAGTCGGCGACGTAGACGCGGCCGTCGTGGTGGCTGGGGCTTGCTTTGATCGCGCCGGGCGAGTTGAAGCGCCACCGGACCGCTCCGTCGCCGGCGCGCAGCGCGACCACGTCGGTCTTGTCGGTGCCGATGTACAGCGTGCCGTCGACGGCGATCGGCGACGATTCCAGATGCGAGCGCAAATCTCGTTTCCAGGCCGGCCTGCCGGTCGCGGCGTCGAGGGCGACCAGCTCGCCGTCGAGGAAGGCGACGTAGACGCGGCCCCCGTAGTAGACGGGGGCGGTGACGTCGGTCGGCTTGCCTTTGTCGCGCGCGTCGCGGACGCGGCGCCAGAGGACCTTGTGGTCCCTCAGCCGGACAGCGGCGAGGTTGCCGTACTTGTTGACGACGTAGGCGACGCCGTTGGCGACGGCGGGCGGGAACTCGATCAGGCCATGCGTGTTGATCGACCACGCTTCGCGGAGCGGCGGGTCGAGAGCGCGACGGTCGGTGGGGAGGTAGTGCGTTCTCTCCGGCACGCGGCCGAAGACCGGCCAATCGACCAGCGGCGCGTCCGCGGCCTCCGTCCCAGCATCGCTGCCGGCGGTCGATCCGCAGCCGGCCAGCGCGATGACGACCGCGGCGACGAAGAGCGCCACGGCGAGCGCCATCAGCGCGATCGCCCATGGCGCCGGGCCGGTCGGCCAGGGCTCGTGGTCTCTCTGTCGCCTGCTCGGAGTCAACTCGGCTCTCGCATCGGCACGGTGGACGGCGGACTGAAGGGCGGCCGGAGGCCGGTCACGGTGACGCGCGAAGAGAGCGGCGGACGGGAATTGAACCCGCATAACTAGCTTGGAAGGCTAGGGCTCTACCATTGAGCTACCGCCGCATGAAAAGGCCCATCCACGGCCTTCTCGAAACAGTTTGCCGAATCCGTCAGAATGCGGGACACCCACGGGGAGTGGCGCAGTCTGGTAGCGCACTCGGCTGGGGGCCGAGCGGTCGCAGGTTCAAATCCTGTCTCCCCGATCTAGTCACTGCTCTGGGACGGAGCCAGGGAAGTCGCCAGTTCGCCGCGGCTCGTCGAGCGAGGTGGCCCGAGGTCAAAGGCTCGGCTGACCACCGACCTGGCAGGGCGGGACGGTCATGCGGTGGATCTCGCCGCGACCGCAGGAAACGTCGATTGGGCGCGTGGCCCGGTCGGTGCCGACGGCCTGATATCAAGGTGCGCCCTTGAAGACCAGCGCCGGAATCCTCCTCTACCGGCCCGCGGCGGGCGCGCACGAGGTGCTGCTCGTCCACCCGGGGGGCCCGTTCTGGGCGAAGAAGGACCTCGGCGCCTGGTCGGTGCCGAAGGGCGAATACGGCGAGGGGGAGGAGGCGCGCGCCTGCGCCCTGCGCGAGCTGGAGGAGGAGCTGGGGGCGATGCCGGCCCTCGACCCGGAGGCGATGCTCGACCTCGGCGAGGTCACGCAGAAGGGCGGCAAGGTCGTGCGGGCCTGGGCGGCCGAAGCCGACTTCGACCCCGCGGCGCTGCGCAGCAACACGTTCGAGCTGGAGTGGCCACCGCGCTCGGGCCGGAGGCAGGAATTCCCGGAGGTCGATCGGGCCGAGTGGTTCGGCCTCGGCGAGGCGCGGCGCCGCATCCTCGAGGCGCAGGCGCCCTTCCTGGATCGGCTGGAGCGTCTGCTGGACGAGCGCGCCTCAGGTCGTCCACGCCGCGTGTGAGGGCACGGGCCGGCGGGAATAGGACCGCGAAGGAGAGAATGGAGCCTCGATGCCAGACCTAGTCCTAGGCCCGCTGCTGCGCTACGTCTCCCAGACCGAGGCAACCGTCTGGGTGGAGACGGACGGCCCCTGCGAGGTCGAGGTGCTGGGCCGGCGCGAGCGAACCTTCGGCGTCGCCGGCCACCACTACGCGCTGGTGCGGGTGGAGGGCCTCGAGCCGGGCGGCTTCTACGAGTACGAGGTCGCGCTCGACGGCGAGCGACGCTGGCCGCTCCCCGACGCCGACCTCCCGCCGAGCGTCATCCGCACCTTCAGGCCCGGCAAGCCAGTCGACGTCTGCTTCGGCTCCTGCCGCGTCGCCGTCCCGCACGAGGAGCCCTACACGAAGTCCAAAGACGAGCACCCCGACGGCCACGAGCTCGACGCCCTCCACGTCCTCGCCAAGCAGATGGTCCGCGACGATCGCGACGAGTGGCCCGAGCTGCTCTTCCTGCTCGGCGACCAGGTCTACGTCGACGAGGGCTCGCCGGCGGTCCGCGAGCGGATCCGCGCCAAACGCGACACCAGCCAGCCCCCCGGCGAGGAGGTGATCGACTTCGAGGAGTACACCTGGCTCTACCAGGAGTCCTGGCAGGACCCACTGATCCGCTGGCTCTTCTCGACCGTCTCCACCTCGATGGTCTGGGACGACCACGACATGAGCGACGACTGGAACATCTCGCGCTCCTGGCACGACGAGATGGAAAAAAAGGACTGGTGGCACGAGCGCGCCGTCGGCGGGATCATGAGCTACTGGATCTACCAGCACATCGGCAACCTCTCGCCGCGCGATCTCGACGAGGAGAACGAGATCTACGCCAAGGTGCGCGGCAACCCCGACGCGACCGAGGCGCTGCGGGAGTGGGCGCGTAGCATCGAAGCGACCGCCTCGGGGACTCGCTGGAGCTTCTGCCGCGACATCGACGGCGTGCGGGCGATCTTCATGGACTCGCGGGCGGCGCGGGAGCTGACCCGCGAGCGGCGCTCGATGTTCGACGACGAAGTGTGGGACTGGATCGTCGACCACACCAATGGCGACTTCGACCACCTGTTGATCGGGACCACGGTGCCCTTCCTGCTCTCGCCCGCGTTCCACCACCTGGAGGCGTGGAACGAGCGGCTTTGCGACGGCGCTTGCGGCGGCCTCGCCGCGAAGGCGAGCGAGAAGCTGCGGCGGGCGCTCGACTTCGACCACTGGGCCGCCTTCGAGACGTCCTTTCACCGGATGCGCAAGCTGCTGGAGGAGGTGGGGTCGGGGCAGCGCGGCAAGCCGCCGGCCTCGATCGTGATCCTCTCCGGCGATGTCCACCACGCCTACCTCTTCGACGTCGCCTTCCGCAAGGACGTCGGGATGAAGAGCAACGTCGTGCAGGCGGTCTGCTCTCCCTACCGCAACCCGCTCGACGGCAAAGAGCGGCGCGTCGTCAAATTCGGTTTTACGCGCGGGGCGGAGCTCTTCACGCGCGGGCTGGCGAAGCTGAGCGGCGCGCCCGACCCCGGCATCCGCTGGCGCTGCCTCGAGGGCCCCTACTTCGACAACCAGGTTGCCACCGTCCGCCTCGACGGCCGCGAGGCGCTCGTGCGGCTCGACAAGACGGTCGCCGGCGAGGAGGACGAGAAGCGGCTCGAGAAGACGTTCGAGCGGCGGATCACCTGACGCGGCCCTGACGCGGGCGTTGAGCACACTTAGCCACCCACTATGGGTGGTCAAGTGCGTCCACGTCCTGGTAGGCGTTAGGCTGGCCAGCCAGCTATGAGTGTCGACTTCGTCAGAACCCCCGAGGAGCGGCTGCAGGGGCTGCCGGACTTCCCCTTCGAGTCGCGCTACGAGGAGATCGACGGGCTGCGGATCGCGTACCTCGACGAGGGGGAAGGCAAGCCGGTCGTCTTCTTCCACGGCGAGCCGACCTGGTCGTTCCTGTGGCGCAAGGTCATTCCGCCGGTGCGCGACGCCGGCTTCCGCTGCATCGCGCCCGACTACGCCGGCTTCGGCCGCTCCGACAAGCCCACCGACCTCGACTGGTACACGTACGACCGCCACGTCGAGACGATCGCGACGCTGCTCGAGCGACTCGGCGACCGGGAGGCCATCGAGCGCTACGAGATGGGCAGCT